>CAIWTG010000089.1 GCA_903915565.1 uncultured Chloroflexota bacterium | reverse complement strand
GTGGACGCGTTTTTTGTCGATTGTAAAAGAGTCGTCGTAGAAAGCGATTTCTCTAATACCGAATTTCTTCTGCAGATATTCCATTTCCTCGACAACACGTTTCGGACTCTGGGCGCGATATTTTGAGCCGAAGACAGGCTTAGAGCAGTAGGCGCAACGATAAGGGCAGCCACGGCTGGTGACCATCGCGCCGAAAGGCATCGCCATGCCATGCGGGGGATGAGGTTTATACTTTTTCCACGGTAGTAGATGATAGGCGGGATAGGGAAGCGTATCCATATCAACAACTGATGTTCTATTACCGGTATGGATTGTTTTCCCATCTTGCCTGTAGCTAATACCTTTGACACTTCCCAAAGATTGTTGATTTTCTATTGCTTTTAATAAATCGATAACCGTAACATCACCTTCACCACGTACGAGGATATCAATATCATTAGAAGACGCCATTGTTTCTTCTGGAAGCAGAGTTACATGAGGTCCACCTAATATTATCTTAAGACGAGGATTTTTCCGTTTAAGATGTCGCCCAATGCTTAATGTCGTGCCGATGGTAGGGGTCATGGCGGTAATACCAACGACGTCAACATCAGCCACAACCGCCGCCACGGCTTCAGGTCCGAGTTGCAGGGCATTAGCATCGAGCAAAGTTACCGGATAACCGGCTTTTCCCAAAATTGCCGCGATTAAAGCCAGGCCGGTGGGTGGCTGGGGATAATGCGTATTCAGCGGAGGATTGATTAATGCCACTTTAAGCATGTAACATCATTTACTTCTTTTGGTGTGATAAAGCGCGGAGTATCAGCCCCGCGAAAATACTGAACATGCCGACAATGATTAAGACCATCGATATCAATGAATTGCCTATAGGCAAAACTCCATTGATGGAATACATGTTCAATACTCTTACGCCAAAAACCAGCCCGACAATGACCAAGACCAGGCCACAAAGCCCAAAGATTAGCATTGGGCGTCTTTCAGAAATAATTACCAGTACTCTGGTGAATACGTTTTGATTGTTTTTACCCGGTTTTAGTGCAGAGAGGACTAAACCCGTAAAGATGCTGAACACACCCACTATAATCAAGGCTATGGCTATAAGAGTATTACCTGTTGGCAACACACGATTGTCTGTAAACATAGCTACGACTCGGATGCCGAACCCCAATCCGAGGGCTAAACAAATTAAACCGCTCAAGCCAAAAATAATTAGCGGGCGCTGGTCTGCAATATTGGACAATATCCAGTTAAAGACGCTCCAACCGTGCCTGACAGGGTGCATAGTAGAACTGTCTTTGTTATAAGTGACGTTAACCGGAACCTGCGTAATTTTCAGGTTTTTGCGTTGCGCCTCGGCAACGGTTTCAGCCGAGATAGCCATACCAGTTTCTTTCAGCACGAGCGTATTGATGGCTTTACGGGAAAATGCCCGGAAACCGCATTCGGAATCGGTGAGGTTATTGTTGGAGATAGTCTTAACCGAGTGGAGAATAATGCTCTGCCCGATGCGGCGGTAAAGGGGTATTTTAGTTGCCTGTCCATGGCGGGTACCGATAACGCAATCATAATCGCCGTCAAGGATGGGTTTAATGAGACTGGGGATTTCCCGTGGATTGTGCTGGGCATCAGCATCAAGGATGACAAGGACTTCTGGGTTGATTTTCTTAGCTGCAGCGAAGATAGTCTGGATAGCCGCGCCGTAGCCTTTATTAGTCTTATGCTGGATTACTTTAGCTCCGGCCAGCTTAGCCATTTCTACAGTACCATCGGTGCTACCGTCGTCAACGATTATGACTTGGTCAACGTACTGGCGGGTTTGAAGGACTAAAGAGCCAATGTATTTTTCTTCGTTGAAGGCGGGCATACAGGCGATAATCTTTGGCATTGCTTAATTATAACCTTGTAAGTATTAACGAGGCAAGGTAACGAGTAAAATGTGATATCTATTATCCGAACAATTATTGGGTTTTACCGAGTAAGTATCTCCGTCGGTAGTCACTACAATAGTGCCACATGTACTCGTACGATATATTTTGGTGACGATGGCGTTCAATGCATCTATAGTCACTTGAGATGGATGATTGTATGAATTAACCAGACCAACCATAATGATGGCTATTTCCGGTTGAACGATATTCAAAAAATCCATAGATGATGAAGTATCCGATCCGTGATGCCCGACCTTAAGAATATCTACATCATGTAATGAGCTCTGCATATCAACTTCCGCCTGTTTATCAGCATCCCCCATGAAAAGGAAATCTGTTTTACCATATGTTAAGTCTAAAACTACAGAATTATGGTTCGGTTCTGAACCTAGTGGTTGTTGAGGATTCAAAACCTTAAAATTGAGCGTACCGACCTGAATTGTGTCTCCCTTTACAACAACATGAATAGTGATATTTAGTTCTGATATTTTATTCATCATGTCAGTAAATGCATCACTATCGGTTGTTTGTCCGTTATACCAGAACGCATTAACTGAATAGTCGTTAAAAACTGAGAGTAAGCCTCCAATATGGTCTGAATCATAATGAGTGGCGATTACAGCCTCAATAGGTCCATCTACATAGGGTCTTATATATTCATCAGCCCCTGTATTTTTCTTACCACCGTCTATCAAGACTTCCGTTTCTCCTAAATCAATCAAGATAGAGTCGCCCTGGCCAACGTCGATAAAATGGACACCGAGTGTGCCGGACGGCGGTTTGTTAAATAAATCACAGCCAGAAAGAGTAAGAACGAGTAGTAATGCCACGAGTAACACAATCAGTTTTTTCATATCAAGTCCTTTGACAACCCATTCTTTTCAAGTTAAAATTATAACGACACGCGCGGGAGTAACTCAGTTGGTAGAGTTCCTGCCCTCCAAGCAGGCTGTCGCGGGTTCGAGTCCCGTCTCCCGCTCCAATTTCCCCTTGAGTCGGTATAGTTTCCTTCTGTTAAGAAGGGCTGTCGTCCCGACTTCGGTCGGGATATCCCGCTCCAATCTTCCCTTTTTATCCTGGCGCTTCGACAGTTATCGTTGTGCCTTTGCCGGGTTCGGACTGCACCTGCATCGTACCACCGAGGAGTTGGACACGCTCCTGCATACCAGCTAATCCCAATTTACCATGTTTAGCAAGGTCGCCGACCTTACCAGCGAGAGTAAAGCCTTTACCATTATCGTGGACGGTGATTTTTGTTTTGTTATCTGTAAATACAACCGTTATTTTGGCGCTGGTAGCACTGGAATGCCGCCAAACGTTACGTAGTGCCTCCTGGATAATGCGGAACAGGGCGATGGCTACTTCTTCCGGCAAGCGGTGTTCCTTACCCAGAATCTGTACATTGGTGGCGACACCGGAATACTTGGTAACTTCCTCGGCCAGCCAGCGCACCGCCGGTAAAAGGCCTAATCGGTCAATAGCGGCTGGACGCAGGTCCTGACTAAGGCGACGCACTCCCTGTAAAATACTATCAGTCTGCTGCCAAAGCTCTTCGAGGCGCTTTTTGGCTGTTTCCGGAATGCCATTGCTGCTGGTTGACAGAGCGTCCAACTGGCGGGAAAGTACCACCAAAGCCTGCACGGTATCATCATGTAATTCGTGAGAGATGCGTTTTCTTTCTTCTTCCTGGGCGCGAGTAGCCTGTTGGAGATAGAAACGCAGGTTTTCGTTCATCTTTTTTTGCTCGGAAATATTGCGGGCGATGTTCTGGAAACCCACCGGTTTACCTTTATCATAGATAATGCTGGTGGCAAGCTGAATATATACGTCGGTGCCGTCGCGGCGGATAACGCGCTGTTCATAAGGCTGCTCCACCGGCTCATTGTTCAGGAGCTTGCTCCGGACACGGTGGGCAAGTTCAAGGCTTTCTTTGGATAAAAAGTCGCGGGCATTGCCGTTATATAATTGTTCCCAGCTAATGCCAATCATATTAATGGCGGCTTTATTGGCGGAGATAAAATTACCGTTTAAATCGTGCATCCAGATACCGTCAATGGCGTTATCGAAGAGGTTGCGGAATCTTTCTTCGGAGGCTTTTAGCGCCTGTTGGGCGGCATCGAGGTGGTCAAGGCATTCCTGCCGCTGACGAAACCAGCCAGACAGGCGGTGGAAAAACTTAATCTTCAGGGTATATCCTCCAGCGTCACCCAGCCTTCTTTAAGGGCGTGGACGACGGCTTCCGTGCGGGAGCTGACCTGAAGTTTGTTAAAGATATGGCCGAGATGAGCTTGAACCGTGCGCAGACTTAAACAAAGCTCGTCGGCGATTTCCTGGTTGCTCAAGCCGCGGGTAGCCAGTTTAAGAACCTCAATCTCGCGGTCGCTCAACATATCGGTGGGTTTTTTAACGGTGGTTTTGCCGGGGGCGGGGACAAAGCGATTAAGGACTTTACGGGCAATGGATGGGTGGAGCACCGACTCGCCGGCATAAACCTGGCGAACGGCATCAACAAGCTCACGGCCGCGCACGCTCTTGAGCAAATATCCGGCGGCGCCAGCTTCCAGCAGGCTAAAAACAAACTGGTCGTCATCATAAGCGGAGAGGATTAGTACGGTGACGGTGGGGTATTTAGCTTTGATTTGCTTGGTGGCTTCAATCCCGTCAACACCAGGCATGGCGATATCGACAATAGCAACATCCGGCTTAAAAGCGCCAGCCAGTCTGATGGCTTCGGCGCCGTCAGCAGCTTCGGCCACAACATCCATATCCGGCTCCTGCGCCAGTATCTGGCGGGTGCCATCCCGCACCACGGCATGGTCGTCGGCGATTAATATTCTTATTTTTGACATAACATATCCTCTTAAGTTCTATAATACACCCTGCCCATGGCTGACTCAATACTAAATAGATAGGTAGTTATACTTAATTCCGGTCGCCCTTAAATAGGCATCAAAACGGACGTTCTAAGGCGCTCTGGTTGATAGACTTAATATAGGAAGGGTAAAAAAACATGGAATGGCAGATAGTAATAGCGATACTGATTGCGGTACCGGTGGTAATATTCCCCTTAACGGCAATATCGAACATCGGCAGGATGTTTAGAGGGGATAAAGATAAGCACACGGTACGTGAAAAATAGCGCTTGACGTTAGACGATAACGATTTAAGGGGCGATGTTGAGTCGCCCCTTATTTATTTTTACAGGGATTTATCTTTTACCAGGGATTCTCGCGGTTTTTGAGGGTATGGATAAGGTCGTCGATAGGGATGGCAGTCAGGGTGAGGGTTGAAGTATTGCCGCCAGAGCTTAAACGGATAGCCAACTTGGCGATAGCTTCATTGCTGGGGGCTTCGACGATATTGATGAAGTCGTACTGGCCGAGCAGGGCGTACTGGGTGAGGATTTTCGCACCCATAAACTCGACCTCTTTGTTGATTGATTTGAGCATCTCGGGGTCGTCCTGCAGAGCTTTCCTGCCAGCGTCGGTAAGGGTTGTCAGCATCAGATAAACAGACATTTCAATCTCCTTACGTATTAGTTCGTGCTTTAATTACAGGGTATTTTGGGGGTTTTGTCAAACTCGATTCGTTTTTGAATTATTTTTTTTTAAGGGTGGGTCAGCTTTGAGTTGAAGCTGATTCGTTTTGGTATTCGTTTTTTGATTTATGGTAAGCGGGTGTGTAGGGGAAGTTTTCAGTTATCAGTTATCAATTTACAGTAGGATGAATGAGAGAGGCAAGAGAGAATTGTCGGGGTTGGGGCGTGTGCTATAATAGAGCCAAAAACGGCAGGGGAGGGGAGCTATGCCCGATAACGTGGAATTATTAAAAGCTAAAGAAATAGATGAGCCGATTGCGAAGTCGTTAAAAATGAAGCTGGTGGAACTGACTCCCGGCTATGCCAAGATAAAGATGACGCTGGCGCCGGAGCACCTGAACTTTAACGGGATGGTTTTTGGGGGAGTAGTGATGGCGATAGCCGACCAAGCGTTTGCCTATGCATCGAACTCGCTGGTGATGCCGTCGATTGCCGCACAATTCAGTATTAACTTGATAAGCGGAGCGAGTGTTGGGGACGAACTGACAGCGGAGGGGCGGGTGCTTAAGAGCGGTCGGCGCATTGGAGTGACCGAGATGACGGTGACCAACCAGGCGGGCAAGCTGATAGCTAAAGCGACAGGGACGACGGTGGTGACGGGGGGATAGAGTAGTTAGTTTGAGGAATATGTCTTAGCAATTATTTATTGACAACAAATATTCTAAAGATTATTATTAAAATTACTTTACTTGAGAATTTTTGAAATGGAGACTTATGAATCCTTTTAAGACGTTTTTCAAATGGGGTCTAATGGTCATTGTTAGCAAAATTCTCGGCTTAATTTTAATCATCGGCGATATTTGGTATGTTTGGCATCTTGGTTTTAACAGCACTACTTTCAGTGATTGGATAACCACTTTATGGTTTATTGTTGTTGCTGTTATAGGTTTAGTTTTAGTTTTTTTCTTCAAATAATATATAAGATAGGGATAATAAGTAATAAAAAATCAATCCCAACAACATACCTACGGAATATGTTGACACGCCTATTATAAATATGTTAAGCTAGTGGCAACATGTTAATCTATCGTTACGAGATGGTAAAACTAAACTTCATCTTTATCGGGCGCACAGTGGTGCGCGAGGGAGGGTTTGGTTCGTAAAATAGGTTGACAGGCATAGTATAGCTATAATTGTTAGTTATGGATTACCTCCCCAGCACGGGAGGTTTTTTTATGGGTAAAAATGGATAAAAGAGAAACAATACCACAGATAATCAAGAGCAATGCCGCCAAGTGGGGCAAGCGCACCGCGATGTCCATGAAGGCGTTCGGCATCTGGCGGCGGTACAGCTGGCAGGAGTATTACGACAACGTCAAATACTTCTCGCTGGGGATGATTAGCCTGGGGCTAAAGAGCGGCGACGTTACCTGCATCATCGGGGATAACGAGCCGCAGTGGTTCTGGGCGGAGTTTGCCGTCCAGGCGGCGGGGGGCATCGCGACGGGCATTTACGTGGATTCAGTACCATCGGAGGTAAAGTATACCGCCACCCATTCCGACGCCAAGTTCGCCGTCGTTAACGACCAGGAGCAGACGGATAAATTCCTAGAAATCAAAGGCGATTTACCGCTACTTAAAAAAGTCATTTACTGGGACGCCAAGGGGCTGCGCAATTATGACGACCCGATGCTCATCAGTTTTGACGAGGTCATGGCGCTGGGCAAGGAATATGATAAAAAACATCCGGGGCTGTTTGAGAATAACGTGGACGCCGGCAAAGGCGACGATATCGCTTTTATTTACTACACCTCCGGCACGACCGGGCTGCCCAAGGGAGCGATGATGACCCACCGCGCTTTGATAACTACCGCCCGGGGATTTGTCGACCGTTACCCGATGAATGAAAAGGATAACCTGATTTCCAATTTCCCGGCGGCGTGGGTGGGGGACAG
>CAIWTG010000088.1 GCA_903915565.1 uncultured Chloroflexota bacterium | reverse complement strand
CAAAACCCGCCACATCTATCGCCAGCTGGTTTACCTGGTCCTGGAAAAGGATAATCCCCAGAGTGCGCTCCAGCGCCCGCTCTTCTAAAGGGCAGTCATAGGTAACGGGTTTCTTTTTAGTGCGCCGCAGCAGGTAATCCTGTACACCATGATTGACGCCGACGCCGGGGCGCACCGCCGCCACCTCGTGCGCCATGTCCAGCAGGTTGCGCGGGCGCAGGCGGGTGATGTTCTGCATCTGGGCGGCGGATTCCACCTGGAAGATGCCTATAGTATCGCCCTTGCAGAGCATGTCGTAGACTTTGGCATCCTCGAAGTCGATGCGGGACATATCGATTCTTTCGCCGGTGCGGGCTTTAATCAGTTCCACGGCGTCTTGCAGCTGTGATAGCGCGCCCAGTGCCAGGAAGTCTATTTTCACGAATCCCGCGTCGTCAATGCTGTCCTTGTCCCACTGGCAGACGTACCGCCCTTCTATAGCACCCCGCTGGACGGGCACGATATCTATGAGGGGGGTGGAGGATAGAATCATGCCGCCGGGGTGCTGACCCGCGTACTTGGGGAAGCCGTCTAACTCGGCGGAAAGCCTTATCAAATCACGCCAGACCGGGGCGTCCACCTTTTCTTTAAAGCTGGGCATCCGCGCCATCTTCTTGCCGAGTTTTTTGGCGCTGCCCCAATCGCTCTGCTTGGCCAGGTGGTCGATTTCCGCCTCCGGCAGCCCTAACGCTTTGCCCAAGTCCCGCACCGCGCCCTTAATCTGGTAGGTGGCGACAGAGCCGGTGAGGACGGCGTGCTGCCAGCCCCACTTTTGATGGGTGCGCAGGATAAGCTCCTCCCGGATGGAGCGCGGGAAGTCTAAATCTATATCCGGCACGGTGGACATCGTGTCGGCAGGGAGGAAACGCTCCAGAGAGAGATTGTATTGCAGCGGGTCGATGTGCGATAGCCCGATGAGGTAGCCCACCAGCAAAGCCACCGATGAGCCGCGCCCCCTCCCCGGCGGGTTTTCCTCCAGCGTCAGGGAGGGGTCGCTTAGGCCCAGGTCTATCATCACCTCCCGTCCCAGTTTAATGACCTCGTGATACATTAGCAGAAAGCCCGCCAGGCTGTATTTCTTAATCAGCGTGAACTCTTCGTCCAGGCGTTTTTGCACCGCAGGCGTGGTAGCCCCGTACCGCCTTATCGCCGCCTCGTGGCAAAGTTTTTCCAGATATGTCTGCGACGTAAAGCCATCCGGCGTGGGGTAGTCGGGAAAGATATAGCCCAGGTCCCTGGTCAGGTCCAGCGTGCACCGCTCGGCGATTTTGACGGTGTTTTCCAGAGCCTCCGGGCAGTCGCGGAAAAGGCTTGTCATCTCTTCCGTTGACCTTAAATAATACTCGGAGTTGGGGCGTCTCTCGCGGTGGGTTTCCTCAAGGCTTTTACAGTTTTTCACCGCCACCAGGCAGTCCTGCAGCTGATGTCGTTCCCTGACGTGGTAGTGAACGTTGCCGGTGGCGACGACTTGCGCGCCGGTTTCTTTAGCCAGCTTGAGCAGGGCAGTGTTGCGCGCCGTATCGCCAAAGGCGAGGTTCTGCTGCAGCTCGATATAATAGTTGTCTAAACCAAACCATTCTAAATATTGCTTTATCAGGCTTTTGGCTTCGGCCAAACGATTTTTCGCTACCAGTTGCGCCAGCTCCCCCTGGGGACAGCCCGACAGCGCAATCAGTCCAGCGGCGTGTTCTTTTAATAGGTTGGGGGGTAGGGCGGGGTCGTTGCGTTCGCCGGAGTTTTGGGCGGCGGTAATCAGGCGACAGAGGTTTTTATAGCCCTGCCCGTCTTTAGCGAGCAGGGTGATATGAAAGTTTGCGGGGCTGTCATCTTGAGGGAGCCCCGACCCGTCGTTACGACCGAAGGACCTTGTGGCGGGGGCGATGGTCACCTCCGCCCCGATTATCCCGTGTATCTCTAAGGATTTGGCGAGTTGGGCAAAGCACATCGCCCCGCAGAGGTTATCGTGGTCGGTAATGGCCAGGGCGCGGTAGCCCAGTTCTTTGGCGCGCACCATCAGCTCTTCCAGCGACGATGCTCCGTCGTGGAAAGAATAATAGCTGTGGCAATGAAGTTCGGCGTACATGATAGTTCACCAATACACTGTCATTCCAGCGAAGGCTGGAATCCACCTTTAAATTCAGCATATCTTAGTGTGCTCAATGGATTCTGGCCTACGCCAGAATGACACCACTCCTTTTCTCCTTAGCCCCTCGACTGGTTTATGGCGTCCAGCGTCTTTTTGCAGGCTGGCACCATTTTGAAAAACTCCTCGGTTATAGAACAGGAATAGTCAGCGCACCAGCCGCAGTTCTTGACGCCCTTGGTCATACCGCACTTTCTGATGGGACAAATGTTGAGGTGATCGATGGCTTTAACGGTCGCCGGCAGGCAGCCGTCGCAGTTAATGTCCTCCGGCTTAAAATTATAATTGTAATCCTTGGTCCACTTGGCGGCGACCTCTGCCCGCATTTTGTCGTCGTTCTTTTGCGTAGCGATGAAAGCACCGCAGTCCGAGCAAACCAGTCCGCAATAGGCAATCATTTTTTCCATTTGTTCTCCTTTTTATAATTATTGGTTTAAAGTCCCCACCCCTTTTCCCCAACTAACAACTGATAACTAAAAACTGTTAACTCCCCTTAATACTCCTGCTCGTACCAGCCCCCGCCAACGAGGTCTTTATAAAGCACCAGCCGCTGTCCGGAGGTGAGCAGCACATTATAGTATAATCTGGAAACCGGTTCGGCGCGCCACCACTCGTCGTCAATGCGCCACCTGTCCTCGATGGATATGACCGCCTCCCGCCGTTTTAGTTTGACGGCCAGCGGTAACCCTAAAGCGCCCTCTGCCACCTGCAGTGCGGACGGCGTGTTTACCGGCTTGTAGGTGTCAGCGCGTACCGTCTTTCCGGTATTCTCGACCACGGTTCCACTTCCTTTACTTTATATATCTGGGGGTTGCCCAGCTTAAGCTCCAGCTGTTTAATGTCGTCCGCTAGATGCTCCTGCGCGCGGATGTCGGCGAAGAGGTTTCTCTGCCGCCCCAGCGGATAGCCCAGCCGGTTAACCCTGATGCCCACCTGCTCGACGGGTCCGGGCTGGGGATAGTCCTCCAGGGCGCGCTTGAGGCGGGCGATGGCGTTTTTGATATCCATCGCCGGCTCTTTGAAATTGATATCCCGTTCCCAGTGCTCGGCGTTCCAGGTGCGCGTCCACAGCTTAAGATTGCGGATGCCAAAGCCCCGCCGGACGATATCCGGCAGGATGCGCAAAAGAATAGATTCTGCCGACGTTACAATGGCGTCCATGGAGACGGTCACCGAAGGCAGTGTGACGCTTTCCTCGATGACCTCCTCCATAAAACGGGGGAGGAGGGGCGTATTATCAATGCCCTGCGCCAGCTCCCAGATGCGCTTGCCTTCCAGGCCGAACTGCGACTGTAAAGGCCCTGGGGACATGGCGGCTACCTGTCCCAGCTTACGGAGACCGAAGTCGTGCAGTTTGCCCCGGCTTTTTAATGATATCGGAAGGACATCGCAGGGGAGGTCTTTAAGGAAAGACGCAGCGTCGCCCCAAAAAATCTTGCAGTCGTCCGGCTGGCTTTGCTGCGCCGCTAGCGACGCCAGGAACTTGTTACCCGCGATGCCCATCTGCGGCATAAAGTCCGCTGTGACTTCTCTGACGGCGTTAATCAGGGCGCTATCGTTAGGGTAAATCAGGTGCAGCCCGTCCGCGCTGATGTAGACGCAGCCCAGGTCTTTGCCTTCCACCAGCGGGCTGACCTGCTCCAGACCGTCCAGTATTTCCTTAAAGGCAGAGCGGTAACAGGGGATATCGGATGGGATTAGTGCGGCGCTGTCATGGCGGGCGAGCGCCTGCTGGAGGGGCATATCGCGGGCCAGCCCTGCAAGCTCCGGCGACCAGTCCACCACCACCTTTTGCGAGCTGACGGTGTCTTTAGACTGCACCACTATAGCCGCCCGGTCGGCGAGTGCCGGATTCCTCCGTACCTCGCACCGCCAGGGGAAATGGGGCAGCAGCACACATAGTATTTTCATAGGCAGATATATTGTATAGAACAGATGTTCTATTGTCAAGCCCCGCCACCCTTTTTTACTTTACTAGCGTAATCTGGTATACTTGCCCTATTCTGGTTTATACTTGTATTAGTTTAAGATGGAAGAATTAGACATAAAACTTGATTACCACTCTGCCACGCCTATTTATCAGCAGATAGCCGAGCAGCTGCGTCAGCTTATAGCTATGGAGCAGGTAAAGCCCGGCGACCGTTTGCCGTCCATCCGGCAGTTGTCCCATATACTTAAAATCAATCCCAATACTGTCTGCCGAGCCTATCTTAAACTGGAACAGGAACAAATTTTAGTATCCCGCCGCGGCGGCGGCACCAGCGTTAAGCCCCAGGATATTGTCTCGGACGTTAAAGCCGGCCGGCAGAAAAAGCTGCTGGAAAACATGAACGACGATATTATCAAGTCGCTTAGCCAGGGCTACAGCCCCGAAGACCTGGAAGCCGCTTTCTATTTAAGTCTGGAAAGATGGCGCGAGGAAAGACAATCAGAAATCAACAAACCCGTAGAGACAGCTGTCGCACCGGAAAAAGGCAGCGTCATTCGCATCGTCGGCAGTCATGACCTCGCGTTGAATATCCTCCTTGATTTACTCCGGCAAAAAGTCGCTAACCTGGAAACCGAGGTAATTCATGCCGGCAGCCTGGGTGGCCTTATCGCCCTGCAGGAAGAAAGGGCAGACATGGCTGGCACGCATCTGCTGGATGAAGAAACCGGCGAATATAATTATCCCTACGTCAAAAGGATTCTCCCGGGCAGGGAACTGGCTATCGTTAATCTTTCCTACCGCATCCAGGGATTAATGGTCAAAAAGGGCAATCCTCATAAAATCAAAAACCTTGAAGATTTAAAACGCCCCGATGTTACTTTTGTGAACCGTCAGGGAGGATCGGGCACGCGCGTTCTACTTGACCTCCAGCTAAAAAAAGAGGGGATTTCTCCTCTCGAAATCAAGGGCTACGAAACCGAATTCAATACTCACCTGGCGGTCGCCTCGCACATCGCCCGCGGGGATGCTGATGTTGGCCTAGGCATCGAGGCGGCAGCAATCAGCTGCGGGTTGAATTTTATGCCAATGTTCCGGGAACGTTATGACCTGGTTATACCGATGTCTAACTATAAAAGTCAGCGCTTTGCTCCGATGCTGGAAATCATCAATAGCGGTGAATTTAAGAAAATAGTAAATGGGGTGGGGGGCTATGATACCTCCCAGACCGGCTCCACCACATTTATTCCTTAAACATATATCATGTAAATCCGAGGAACTGACTATGTCTGATACTGCTTACCGCCTGACCATTGGTGACTTTAACTGCATCATCTTTAATGACGGCTATCTGGTTGACCACGTGGAAAACTTTGGGTTGAACTGTATTTATATCGAGGCGGGCGGCCACAAAATACTCATTGACAACGGGTGTGGAGAGAATTTTAGAGAAAAGACCGCCGGTCACCTTTTAAAGAGTATGAAAACCGCCGGACTAAAACCCGGCGATATTGATACCATCATCTTCGACCACGGTCATATCGACCATGTCTGCGGCACCTTTGATAAAAATGGGAATCCCGTTTTCTCCAACGCCCGCTATATTGTTACTAAAAAGGAATGGGATTATATAAAGTCGCCGCCGGGGGCTAACAAAACGCAGAATGAGTTTTACTACCATGCCCGTAAATATCTGATACCCATGGAGGAACGGTTTGTACTGGTTGATGCCGATTACCAGGTTTTACCTGGCATTAAAATGCGCCCCGCCTTCGGGCATACTAAAGGTAACGTCATGGTAGACCTGATGTCTCAAGGCCAAAGGTTGCTTTGTATTGGCGACGTCATTCATTCGCGGCGTGAATTTGCCGACCCCGCCTGTTTGGCTGCTTTTGATGTTACACCATCGGAAGCCATTAAAACGCGAGCCAAAATCCTCGATGAAGCAGCACAGACAGGAGTCTTCGTTTTCGCCTGCCA
Organism: uncultured Chloroflexota bacterium; assembly: GCA_903915565.1. Lineage (GTDB taxonomy): Bacteria > Chloroflexota > Dehalococcoidia > Dehalococcoidales > RBG-16-60-22 > RBG-13-51-18. The sequence continues at coordinate 6,848 of CAIWTG010000088.1, read as the reverse complement.
TTTTACGTTCCCAGGTCTGGGCTATATCCGACAAACCAAAGATATGTTTAGCTGGGAGCCTATTTAGAGGTATATTTATCAATTTCCTCCCCATTTCCCCCCATTTTAACTTTCAAAATTTATCCAACTTTGTTATGATGTAACGGAGTAAAACACTATATTTAGGAGGAATGATGAAAAAGTTTCTTTTACTCGGTCTTATTCTGGTAATTCTTGGTTCTCTGATGGTTACATCAGCATCCTGCACCTCGGAACCCTTGAAGGTCCGCGTGGCCTCGGACGCTACCTGGAAGCCCTTCGAGTTTGTCAATGACCAGACCAACGAGCTGGAAGGTTTTGATATTGACCTGATGAACGCTATTGCCGTAAAAGCTAATCTTGATATCGAGTACGTCAATGTCGCCTGGGACGCACTATTAGCTGGTATGGCACAGGGTACGTATGATTGCGCTATTTCGTCAATTACCATCACGGAAGATAGATCCAAGGCGATGCTCTTTTCTGCCCCCTATTTCGAGGCTGGCCAGATTATCACAGTGCTCAAGAGTAACACCACAATCACTGGCAAAGCTAATCTCTCCGGCTTAGTTGGCGCGCAGCTGGGCACCACCGGCGCTATGGAAGTAGAAAAAATATCTGGCTGTACTCTGAAAAATTATGATGATATCGGTCTGGCTTTCCAGGACCTGATGAACGGTCAGATAGTTGCTGTGGTTTGCGATAATCCGGTGGCCATGGGGTATGTGGGCCAGAACCCCAACACTCTTAAAATTGTTGGTACTGTATTCACGGATGAAAACTACGGTATTGCTGTCGCCAAAGGCAAAACGGAATTACTAGCGAAACTTAATGTTGCACTCCAAGAGCTTATTGACGAAGGGTTTATTACCCAACTCGCTGTGAAGTGGCTTGAAAAGTAGGTAAAGTTTGCCTTCAGACGGATTCTTCAGAAATCTGGGCAGGGTTTTTTCTAAAAAACCCCCGGATTTAGCTGAACAGTCGCCAGCACCAAAACTAGACTTTATACTAGGGGCCGAGCCGAGAGAAAAGCTCGACCCCTGGTGGTGGCTTGTTGCCGTCGTAGTTCTGCTCGCAGTATTACTTATGGCAATTAAGCCAGACCCTTATTGGAACATCTTTCTTTTTGTACGTGACGGTCTGGCGATTACCGTTGAGCTTACAGCTATCTCCTTTGTTTTTATTATCATCGTTGGCCTCTTTGGCGGGCTGGGCAGAATTGCCAAAAACCCCGTCATTCATTTCATCGCCACCATCTATGTAGAGGTCATCAGGGGCGTACCGCTCCTGGTCCAGTTGATTTGGTGGTATTTTGCCGCGCCGGTCATAATTCAGGATATTGGTAATATTATCCATTTTGATGCCTTGGCAAATTATCGCGCGAACCCTCTTTTCTTAGCTGTCGTTGGCCTGGTAATCTGCTACGGCGCTTATATGGCGGAAATCTTCCGAGCTGGCATCCAGAGTATTTCCAAGGGTCAGATGGAAGCCTCCCGCAGCCTGGGTATGAGCTATATGCAGTCAATGACCTATGTTGTTTTACCGCAAGCAATCAGGGTCGTTTTGCCGCCTGTCGGCAACGAATTTATCATGTTGCTCAAGGACACATCGCTTGTCAGCGTGGTTGCCGTGGCTGACCTCACCCGGAGAGGCCGCGAGTTTATGGCCGCCCATTTTAATCCCCTCGAGGTCTGGACGCTTATTGCTTTAATCTACCTAATTTTAACGCTGGTTTCCGCCCGCTTTATCGCCTGGCTGGAGAAGAAAAGGAAATATTAGAGGTAATCATGCCGGAACCGATTATCCATATAGAAAACGTACATAAGCACTTCGGACGCATCCACGCGCTGCGGGGCATCAGCCTTGACGTTAAGATAGGCGAGGTGGTTGTTATCCTCGGCCCGTCCGGCTCCGGCAAATCGACACTTTTAAGATGCATTAACCATTTGGAAGTCTATGACCACGGCACAATTACCGTGGATGGCACCTTGCTTAAGACGGCCAAGGATATTAATGTTGTCCGGCGCGAGGTGGGCATGGTCTTCCAGTCGTTTAACCTTTTCGCGCACCTGACGGCTTTAGAAAATTTAACGCTGGCACAGCGTAAGGTGCGCAAGCGCTCTAAGGCGGAAGCGCACAAAGTCGCGATGGAATTGCTGGAAAAAGTCGGCATCGTCGAAAAAGCGCATGCTTATCCCGCCCAGCTTTCTGGCGGGCAGCAGCAGCGCGTCGCCATTGCCCGCGCTTTGGCGATGAACCCCAAAATTATGCTTTTTGACGAGCCCACCAGCGCCCTCGACCCGGAAATGATTAAAGAAGTGCTGGACGTGATGTTGGCGCTGGCCAAAGAAGGCATGACGATGGTCGTTGTCTCTCATGAAATGGGTTTTGCCCGCGCCGCCGCCAGCCGCGCCATCTTTATGGACGAGGGGCAGATAGTGGAAGAAGGGAAGCCGGAAAAACTATTTTCTTCACCTACGCAGGAACGCACCAAGTTGTTTCTTAGTAAAGTGCTGCAGATATAAATACGTTTTTCTGGCTGTTGCTCCCCTTGACCTAAATAACCTCCGGATTTTATTGATGTAGATAACCTATGCTACGAAATTGGAAGTCCTCACCCGTTTTAGCCGTCACTGCGCTGGTTGGCGTCACAGCCGTCTGGGGCTGGACTTTTGTTATCGTTAAAGACGCCATTACCAAAATGCCGGTGATGGACTTTCTGGCGGTGCGGTTTTCAGTCGCCGCCATTTTGATGCTGGTTCTAAACCCTTTAAGCCTGCGTCATATTACGTGGCGCTGTTTGTGGCAGGGTGTTATCCTGGGTGTGCTGTTAGGCAGCAGCTATATTACCCAGACATTTGGTTTGCAATGGACTTCACCGGCAGTTTCCGGTTTTATTACGGGCATGTCGGTGGTCTTTACGCCGGTTTTAGCATGGCTGATGCTGCACCGTAAAATCAACGTCTATACCTGGGTTGCCGTTGTGCTGGCGATTGTCGGTCTGGCATTATTGAGCTTGCATGGGTGGTCTTTCGGCGCAGGAGAATCATTGACCGTGGCCTGTGCTCTATTTGTGGCATTCCATATCATCGGGCTGGGTACATGGTCGCCACATCATAATGTGTATAGTTTGGCATTGGTGCAAATCGCTACCGTGGCGGTCATCTGCTTAGTCGCCGCGTCACCAGGGGGCATTATGCTGCCGCCGGACAGCACCGTCTGGTGGACGGTGGGCATGACTGCCGTGCTGGCGACGGCTCTGGCTTTCCTGGTGCAAACCTGGGCGCAATCAATCATCTCGCCGACGCTGACGGCGATAGTCTTAATCATGGAGCCGGTTTTTGCCGGTATATTTTCCGTTGCCATCGGCAGCGAGCCGCTAACTATACGGCTTATCTTCGGCGGCCTATGTGTGCTGGCGGCCATGTTGATTGCCCAGCTGAAAAGAGGGGTAAAACAAAAAAGTTAAGACTTTTTCTTCTTGCCCCTCGCTTGAGTCCACTTTTTCGCATTGCCGATGGTGAAGCATAACACCGGGCGCTTGATGTTTTTAAACTCGATGGGGCAGTGTTTAACCCCTTTTGGCACAAAGACCAACGAGCTTTTCTTTATTTTGTAGTTATCTTTACCGATTTTAATGGATACGTTGCCGTTGATTTCACGGGGGTTGGCTTTATCCGGCCCGCTAACCAGTCCAATCATCTCATCCCAGTTGTGGGCGTGTGCCTTCGGTGCCATCGTCATGTCCCCGCTCCATATCCAGACGAAGTCCACATAAAAAGCTCCCTTGGAAACTTCGTTCTCCAGTGAAACGATATGGCTGGTCTTGGCTTTGGGCTTGGGCGGTGGCGGTTGATTTTTCTTGGGCGGCGGACCGTGATACTTCGGCTCGGTGATAATGAACCTGGCGTAGCGCGACCCCTTTTTATCTTTTGGCGGTGCTTTGAAAACCGGTATCTTTATCTCCGGTTCTTTCCCGCCGACCGGGTTCTCGCTCTTTCTCCCGTACCGGCTTATCGGCATGAGGGTGAAGAAAAAGACCGGCCGGTTGACCTGGCGGAAAGTGAGGGGACAGTGCTTCATCCCAGCCGGAATATAGACCAGACAGCTCTTGGTGAGGAAATGCGTTTCATCTCCGAGAATTATTTCCATCCGGGCGTCGAGGTCTTTAGGATTATCCGGGTCGCTGCTGATAAACCCGATGACCTCATCGTGGGCATGCTGGTGCGGCGCTTCTGTTGTGCCGGAAGTGGTTTTGCCGCCCCAAAGCCAGATACATTCCATATAAAAAGTAGCGCCTTTAACCTTGGTGTCGTCCATCCAGAGCAGCCGTATCATCTCGATGGTTGACTTGATAGGGCTTTTCTTCATCATTTCCGCTATCATGGCGATTTCTTTTTTGGTGTACTCCCGGGTGTCGGTGACGATGTTTTTTACGTAAGGTAATTTGGTCATGGCTTATCCTTTCTTAAGGTTATTTACGGCTATTTCTATGCGCTGCAGGGCTTCTCTCAATATCGGCCGTGGGCAGGCGATGTTCATCCTCTCGAAACCTGACCCTCCTAAACCGAACATAACCCCGTCGTCAAAGCCGACTTTAGCTTTTTCTTTCATAAAGCTGCTTAAAGCTTTGTCGGTCATTCCCAGCCCCCGGCAGTCCAGCCAGAGCAAATAAGTCCCCTGCAGTGGGACGGGCTTAATCCGGGGTATTTTTTCTTTGAAATATTTCATCGTAAAATCCAGGTTACCTTGCAGGTAATCAAGCAATTGTTCCAGCCATTCATCCCCGTAGCGGTAGGCTGCCTCCAGCGCTGTCACCCCGAAGAGGTTAATGCCGTGTGTCATCCCCGTCTCCTGGAAACCGTCGCGCAGCTTTTTGTTGGGGATGATGATAGAGGAGGTGCTTAATCCCGCCAGGTTAAAGGTCTTGCTCGGCGCCATGCAGACGATACTGTTTTGCTCAAACTCTTTGGAGATAGACGCGAAGGGTGTGTGCTGATAACCTTTCATCAACAGTTCGCAGTGAATCTCATCAGAGATAACGGTTGCCCCGTTCCCTATGACGATTTTTCCCAGCTTGATTAAGTCCTCCTGTCCCCACACCCGCCCGACGGGATTATGGGGGTTACAGAGAACAATTGCCCGGATGCGGCTGCTCCCAAAGTGCATGCCACCCTGCGGCTTGAACTTGCTCTCCAGGTCGGCAAAGTCCATCTCGTACTGGTTGTCTTTAAACTTCAACTGGTTGGTAATAATCTGGCAGCCGTTGTTTTTTACGCAGGAGAAAAAGGGATAATATACCGGCTCCTGCAGGATGATTTCATCACCGGTGTGTGTCAGGGATTTTATAGCGGCGCTGATGGCCGTCACTACTCCCGGAGAAAAGACGACCCACTCCGGCTTTATCTTCCAATTGTATTTGCGCTTCATCCGGTCGACGACTGCCTTAACGACGCCTGGTCCCGCCTGTGTATAGCCGTAGAAAGGGTGTTCGGCGCGATTTTTCAAAGCATCCACAATCGGCTGCGCGGTAGGGAAGTCCATATCCGCCACCCACATGGGAATTACATCCTCACTACCGAAAATTGTCTTAACGGCATCCCACTTAGCGCAATTAGTATTCTTTCTGGAAATCACCTGGTCAAAGTCGTATTTCATCTTCGGTCCTTTATCGGTTTCAATAGATTTTATTTCTTAAATCGGGATTCGCAGTAACTTTGCGGCGTTATCGAAGAAGATTTTCTTTTTATCTTCATCGGGAATTTCCATTTTATTTATAGCGTCGATAGTAACGCGGTAACTTCGGCCTCCCCAGAAATAATCTCCCAAGGGTAAGTCAGCGCCAAAAACCAGCTTGTCTGGACCCCAGAAGTCATAAGCCAGCATGAGAGCGGGCGTGTTACCATGAATAGCGGTATCGTTGTAAAACATTTTATAGTATTCCAGAGGAGTCTTGGTGATATTTTTCAGAAAGACTTTCTGACTGCCATAGTGTTGATAGATTCTGCCTGAATAGAAGGAGACCATGCCTCCACAGTGGTGGGTGACAATCTTGAGGTTGGGATATTTGTCGAGGAGGCCGCTAAAGATAATGCGGGTCATGGCGACGGTGGTTTCGTAAGGCCAGCCGAAATTGCCGGCGATGTTGTACTTTGATTCTTTTTCCGTCGCATAATCAGAAAATTCCGGTGGCCTCCAGGGATGAATATAAACCGGAAGGTCGTACTGGGCCATTTTCTCCCAGAGGGGCAAAAATTCCGGAGCGTCAAGTGGTTTACCGTTGATATTGGAATGGACGTAAACACCCTTAAAGCCCAAGTCCTTGATAGCCCGGTCGGTCTCGTTTAAAGCGGCGTCGATATTGTTCATAGGTAATAGGGCGATAGCCGCGACAAACTTATCGCGGTATTTCAAACATAGTTCAGCCATTTCGTCATTAGCCATCTTTGCCAGTTCTACCGTTTGTTGTTTATTGGCGAAATGCTCAATCGGCGGTACTGGGCCGATAGTCAAGACCTGAACAACCTCGGGGAACTTATCCATAATACGAAATCTTGTGTCCATGTCATATAAAGGCACACATGGTCCAAGCATATTGTTATACATGATTGGATATTTTTCCCGAATAAACTCGGTATATTTAATAGGTGAGATATGGGCATACGCATCGATGATAATCGATTTCATTGCTAATTCTCCTTCTTTCTATGCGTTATCTTTACGTTACTGATTGAATCGCGTCGAAGGTTAAACTCCACCTAAAACATAATATATCATACATTTCCTCATAAAGCTTATTCCAGTTTTTATCATTTTGTAAGCGTATATTT
>CAIWTG010000087.1 GCA_903915565.1 uncultured Chloroflexota bacterium | reverse complement strand
GGATATATTTCTGTCATGTTTTTGTCCTTTTATCGACATAAACTTATTGTCTGTGTCCCCAGATTCCCGCTTTCGCGGGAATGACGGTGTAAATTATCCTTTCAGGTTATAAAACGCATTCATCCCTGCATAGTCGGCGGCGCTGCCCAATTCTTCCTCAATGCGCAGCAGGCGGTTATACTTGGCGGTGCGTTCGGAGCGGGCGGGGGCGCCGGTCTTTATCTGTCCGGTGCTTAAGCCCACCGCCAGGTCGGCGATGGTAGTATCTTCGGTTTCGCCGGAGCGGTGGCTGATGACGGCTGTCCAGCCGGCTTTTTTCGCCATCTTGATTGCCTCCAGCGTCTCCGTCAGCGTGCCAATCTGGTTAAACTTTATCAGCACGGCGTTGGAGGCTTTAAGCTCGATGCCTTTGGCGATGCGTTTTACGTTGGTGACATAAAGGTCGTCGCCGACGAGCTGAATTTTCTTGCCCAGCTTTTGCGTCAGCAGCTGCCACCCCTCCCAGTCATCCTCCGCCATGCCGTCCTCAATGGAGATGATAGGGTAGTCGCTGCACCACTTGACATAATAATCAACCATCTCGGCAGATGTTAACGTCTTGCCCTCTCGGGTGAGGACGTATTTGCCGTTTTTATAAAACTCGCTGGCGGCGGGGTCTAAAGCAATGTAGCATTGCTTGCCGGGCGTATATCCAGCGCTCTCGATGGCGGCGAGAATAGCCTCCACAGCGTCCTTATTCGAGGGGAGGGAGGGGGCAAAGCCGCCCTCGTCGCCAACGTTGGTGTTGAGTCCTTTGCCCTTTAATACCTTTTTCAGGGCGTGGTAGACCTCGGAGCCCATCTGCAGCGCCTGACTGAAGCTTTTGGTGCCTATCGGCATGACCATGAACTCCTGCAGGTCGGTGGAGTTTTCGGCGTGTTTGCCGCCGTTTAAAATATTAAGCATCGGCACGGGCAGGGCATAAGCGCCGTCCCCGCCGAGGTAGATATAAAGCGGTACGCCCTTAAAACTAGCGGCGGCGTGGGCTACTGCCAGAGAAACGCCTAATATCGCATTAGCGCCGAGTTTTGATTTATCCGCTGTGCCGTCGAGCTTAATCATCGTATTATCAATCGCCGACTGGTCGGTGACGGACATGCCGGCGATGGCTTTATTGATGGTTTTATTAACGTTGTTGACCGCCTTGAGGACGCCCTTGCCGCCGTAGCGTTTGTTATCGCCGTCGCGCAGCTCAACGGCTTCATACTTGCCGGTGCTGGCGCCGGAGGGCACAGCAGCAATGCCCATGCAACCGTCCTTAAGCTCCGCCTCAACTTCAAGCGTGGGATTACCCCTTGAGTCTAAAATTTCCCTGGCTCTAACCGCTTTTATCGTCGACATGTTTTTATTCTCCATTACCTGGTATTCTCGATTAATTTCATCGCCCTGGCCACAGCTTCTTTGGCGGTTTTCGCTGGAATGATGTTTTTCTCCGCCTTGCCTTTAATCGACAGCGACCACGTGCCGAGCCCGATGACCGGCATGCCGGCCTGTAAAGCGTAGCCGATTTCCGTCAGTGTGCCGTAGCTGCCATCAATGGCGATAACGGCCTGCGATGACCTCGCCACCGCCACATTCCGCGCGTAGCCTACCCCGGTAACGATGGGTATCTGTACGTATCGGTTGGCTTGCTTTCTGTTATCCCCCGGCAGAATCCCGATGGTCAGCCCGCCGGCTTCGTTGGCGCCTTTGCAGGCGGCTTCCATCACGCCCTGCATGCCCCCGCAAATCAACACCGCGCCGCTTATCGCAATCTCCCTTCCCACTTCCTCTGCCAGACGGTAAACGCTTTTAGGCACGGCGCTGCCGCCGATTACTCCGATGAAAATAAGTTCTTTAGGCATGGTTCGATGGTGTAATTATAACATCGGGGGAGGAGGAGGGGCAAAGATAATTCTTTTCTAGGTGAAATAACCCCAGGCGAGCCAGATGAGTTCGATAATGAAGATGACAGTAAACACGTTGAAGGTGTGCCGGGCATAACGCGTCGGGATAAACAGGTCGGTTACCGCACCGTTTTCATCGCCGTATTTTTGAGCAAGTTTAGTAAACGGACATGTCCAGCGATTGATTATCAGCACAATGCCCTCTACGAAAATAGCCGCGAGCGCAATCAGCAACATCCAATCGTATCTCCCCACAACAGCGCAATAGAAGATGTAAACCAGGCAGGTTACCATGAAGAGGAATATGACGGAGTGGATGAGCTTGATGTAGACTATCTTTTTCTTGTTATCCATACCTAATTATACTTATTCATGGCGATAGTAATTCCCCTGGCTAACAGTAAAACAATCGCCTCGGTAACCCTGGGGACGGCCTCGTCGATGATTTTCTTTTCATCGTCGGTAAAGTCGCTAAGGACGTAGCCGATGACGCCGTCCTCATTAGCGGCAGGCGTATCCGCCTCCGGTCGACCGATGCCCACCCGTATCCGATTAAAATCCTGCGTGCCGAGGTAGGTGATGATAGAGTCAATGCCTTTATGTCCGCCGGAGCTGCCCCCCAGACGCAGGCGGATTTTCCCAGTGGGGAGGTCTAAATCGTCATGGATGACGATAAGGTCGGCCGGTGTGACGTCGAATCTTTGGAAAAGGGCTTTAACAGCTTCGCCGCTGGCGTTCATGTAGGTTTGAGGGCGCGCTATGACAACTTTATTGCGTCCAATATTACCCATGCCGGTACGGGCGTGCCCCTGTTTGCGGTCGAAGTCTATTTTATAATGCTTGGCCAGGTAACTGACGCACATAAACCCGACATTGTGGCGATTGCGGGCGTATAAGAATCCCGGATTGCCCAATCCAACGATTAGTTTCATGAGCCTGCTTTCTTCAGTAGTTCTAAAAATTCTTTTTCTGTCAGTAAGGTAATTCCTAATGATTCTGCCCTGGTTTTTTTTAAGCCGGGGTCGGCGCCATAAACAACACGATACGTTTTTTTAGTCACGTTATCTTTAGCAGTCCCGCCCAACTCTTTTATTTTAGCTTCTGCTTGTGGCCGGGTGAAGTTTTCCAGCGTTCCGGTTATCACGAACTCCTTGCCAGAGAGAGGCAGGTCTTTTTTCACCGTCGCCGCTTCTTCCATTTTAACGCCGGCCTCTTTAAGTTGTTGGAGTATTTTTAAGTTGTCTTCTTCCCGGAAAAAGGCGGTAATGCTGTCCGCAATCTTGGGCCCGATGGCGCTGATGGAGGTCAATCTGTCGTGGTCCGCCGCGGCTAACGCGTCAATGCTGCGGAACTCCGTCGCCAGCGTTTCCGCCATTTCCTCCCCAACGTGCCGGATGCCCAGCGCAAAGATTAGGCGCGCCAGCGGTCTTGTCCTGCTGTTATTTATAGCGTTGATAATGTTCGCCGCGCTTTTCTCGCCCATTTTATCCAGCTCGGCAAGCTGTTCGGCTTTAAGATAGTAAAGGTCGGCGGCGTTTTTCACCAGTCCTTTAGTAAACAGGGTAGCACTGATGTTTTCGCCCACGCCTCGGATATCCATCGACCCTTTAGACGCAAAGTGCTCGATGCGGAGCTGCGCCTGGGCGGGGCAAGCGGCCTTAGAGCAGTAATACATCACCTCGCCCTCGGGTTTAATGACCTCACCGCCGCACTCGGGGCAGGCAGGGCGTCCCTTTTCATTGTTATAAATCTTTTTCAGGAGGTCGAACTCTTTTTCTTTGCCGGTGCGCTTATTTAAAACAGGTCCAACGACCTCCGGGATAACCTCGCCGGCGCGCTGGATAAGCACCGTATCGCCGATGCGGATATCCTTGCGGCGGATGTCGTCCTCGTTATGGAGGGTGGCGTTTTTAATCGTCACGCCCCCCACTGCTACCGGCTCCAGGATGGCGTAGGGATTAAGCGTGCCCGTCCGCCCTACACTAATGCCGATGTCGATGAGTTTGGTGGTGGCCTGGACGGCCGGCGGCTTATAAGCTATCGCCCAGCGCGGCTCCCTACCGACATCGCCCAGCTCGTTCTGCAAATTTATCTGATTGATTTTAACGACGATGCCGTCGGCTTCATAAGGCAGGTTTTCGCGCTGTTTTTCCCAGCCGCGGAAATACTCCAGTGTTCCCTCAAGGGTTTTTATTAGACGCATGTTGGGATTAATCTTAAAACCCAGCGACTTCAGCCATTCCATCGTCTCCCAGTGCGTGGGGGGCGTGGCTTTGCCCTCGGCGTAGCCCAGCATATATATAAAGGTATCCAGCGGACGTTTGGCGGTGATGCGGGAGTCCAACTGCCGCACCGACCCGGCGGCGGCATTACGCGGATTGGCAAAGAGGGGCTGGTCTTCCACTTCCCGCTCTTTATTAAGTTTAAGAAAACCTGACTTAGGCATAAAGACTTCGCCGCGCACTTCAAAGCGAGGCGGAGCGTCTTTGGGCACGGAAAGAGGGACGCTGTGTATCGTCCTGATGTTTTGAGTAATATTTTCGCCTCTAAAACCGTCGCCGCGGGTAGCTCCGGTGACCAGTTGACCGTTGACGTAAGTTAAAGCCACGGCTAGTCCATCTATTTTGTGCTCGCAAACAAAGTCGAACGGGCGGCTGCCGACGAGCTTAATCGTGCGGTTATACCACGTCATCAGGTCGTCGTCGGTAAAAGCGTTGGCGAGGGAGAGAAGGGGGTAGGGGTGGTCGACAACGCCAAAGGCTTCGATTGGGGCGGCGCCAACGCGCTGGGTGGGAGAATCAGGCGTTAGAAACTGCGGGTTTTCTTCCTCCAGCCTCTTGAGCTCCTGCATCAGACGGTCGTATTCGGCGTCGCTGATTTCCGGATTGTCCTGGACGTAATAGAGGTAGTTGTGGCGGTTGATTTCCGCCCGCAGCTTTTCTACTTTAGATTTTATCTCGTCCTGGCTGGCCAAAGAAAAACATCTCCTGAATCTTTCCTAAAGTATAGCACAGGGCGGAAGGAGTTTTAAGTAAATTGATAACGGGTTTTTACGGGGTATTTTATAAGTCCGTTTTTATTCCCTGTCCAGCGTGAATTTAACCCTATCGCCGTCTTTTAAATGAAGCACCGTACGCAGGTGATGCGGGCTGACCAGTTCGGCATCGGTTTGTAAATTTGTCACCCACGTAAACACTAGAACACAAGCGGGGTATTTTTTTACCACGGTTGCCCGACGATAATAAACGCCGATTTCCCCTTTATAATTTATCCCCTGTGTCGCCGG
>CAIWTG010000086.1 GCA_903915565.1 uncultured Chloroflexota bacterium | reverse complement strand
GTCAGGAATTAAACTGCGAAAGTGTTTGACAAGGACAAGTACATCAGCCGCCGTAGTTTTTGCTTAGCTTGCCGCCCCATTTAGGCATTTTCAAGACTCCTATTTTCTGTCATTCTGGCGTAGGTCAGAATCCACTAAGAAATACAACTCATCACTATATTCATAAATAGATTCCAGCCGTAGTTTATACTCAGCGAAGCGAACGTACTGGAATGACACCCGTTTAAACATCAAAAATAACCTGCACCCGGTTTTTCTTTTTGTCCACTTCCAGCATATAATACGTGGCGGACTTTATCCCCGTTTTCAATTGATGGCGCTTGGGGTTATATTTTTCTCCAACGCAGTCCGCCTTTAACTGGCTTTCCCCCAACTCTAAAATATCAAAACGCTTGAACACCAGCCCCTCCACGTCAAAGTAATAAAGCAAAGTGTTCAGCCACTCAAAGAGCAGGCTCTCTTTATCATCGCTCTTTATCTCGATGTGTCGCTTTTCTTTTTCTTTAAAGTCCTCCAGCTCCGCGATGATGGAGAACATGCCGTAGGCGGCGTTGGCAAAAGCCTCGGCCAGATTTTTCCCATAAGCTTTCAGCCCCATATCCGCCGTATGTTCGATTAGTTCAAACTTCTTCATAATATTTAATTGCGCAATTACGCATCCGCTCAAATGAGTAGCTGTGCTTCTCCCTTTTTCCTTCCCCACAAAACTAAATGATATCCCCATCAGCGGCGCAAGTCAAAGCCATACTGGTGATGTTTATGCTATAATCGTTGCTAGCATATTTCCATACGGAAAGAGGTAAATCATGACTGAAGCTTCCCGTGAGGTATTCTGGAATATTCAATACTCCTGGATAATGTATTCCCTGGCGACTATCGCCGTGGCTATCTTTATCCTTGCCCTTGTCAGGATTCCACGCCGCTGGCGTGTCGGCCAGCCTGCCAACCGGTTCAATCAATTGGGCGAACGTTGCCGTGCCTTCGGCCGCACGGTCTTTATTGATATTCTGCTCCACCGCAAGTTCTTCGGGGCGGATAAAAAGGACTGGCGTTTCCGGGAGCTTTATGCGGGTCTGATGCATTTCTTTATCTTTTCCGGGTTTATCGTTCTCCTCCTTGGAGCCTTCCTGGACTTCATCAGCCACTATTTCTTCCACTTCATGGAAGGTAATTTTTATCTTGCCTATTCGGTGATTACTGACAGCTTCGGCATACTGATGCTTATCGGCATTCTCATGGCTTTTGCCCGGCGCTATATCTGGAAGCCGGAAAGGCTAGATAATAAGTGGGACGACCTTGTTACCCTCCTGCTAATCTTTTCCGTTATCATTACCGGTTTCCTTGTCGAGGGACTGCGCATCGCCGCCACTGAGCTTCAGGTCAATCCCGGCTGGGCGGCTTGGTCGCCCGGCGGCTATGTCTTCGCTAAAGCTTTTTCCAGCTTAAGTCAGAGCACCCTTTTAGGCTGGCATGTCGGCTTATGGTGGTTCCATGTATTCTTAAGCCTCGGGACTATCGTTTATATGGCTATATACAATACCAAGTTATTCCACATCATCTGGGACCCGATTAATATTTTCTTCAGAAACCTGGGACCCAAAGGCGCTTTAGTCCCTATAGATTTTGAGAAAACAGAGCAGTTCGGTGCCAGCAAAATCGAGGACTTCACCTGGAAGCAGCTTTTAGATTTAGACGCCTGCACGCGCTGCGGCCGCTGCC
>CAIWTG010000085.1 GCA_903915565.1 uncultured Chloroflexota bacterium | reverse complement strand
CAAAAACAGCTCTTTATACGGCACCTCTTTGACGATGAACCGCCCGAACAGCGCCATCCCTATTTTTGTAATCGGGTTCTTTTCCGATTTCACATATTCCCAAATCGGCACTTGGCCGCGCATCATGTAAAAAGAAGTACGGGCGGTGAATCCGCAGCTGGGTATCAATGCGCTGGCACCGGCTGCCTCAAAGGCTTTAGCCGCCGTTATCGCTTCGTCAATGGTCAGCCCGTTCTTAAAACCGTCTTCAAGATTCATTTTCACCAGCACTGGGTAGCCGGGCCCCACGGCTTTCCTCACCTCTTTAATCACCGCGGTCGGGAACCTCAACCTGTTTTCCAGCCGACCGCCGTAAGCGTCCCGGCGATGATTTGTCCAGGGCGAAAGAAACTGACTTAAAAGGTAGCCGTGCCCCGCATGAACCTCAATCGCATCAAAGCCGGCTTGTTTGGCCATTTTAGCCGCTTTCCCAAAATCCTCCTGCACCCGCCGTATATCCGCTTCAGTCATCGCCCGGCAGATGCTGTAGCGGAATAAACAGAACTTGCGTGAAGGCCCAATGGGCGTTTTACCAAAAACACTCCGGTTGGCGAAGAAGCCGCAATGCCCCAGCTGGATGGAAGCTTTGGCTCCCTCCTGATGCACTGCGTCGGTCAGACGTTTTAGTTTGGGGACGATATCTTCCCGCATCCACATCTCGTTGTTAAAAGCCACACCGTCGTGCGAGACAGCGCAATAAGATACCGTAGTCATCCCGATGCCCCCGGCGGCCACCCTACGGTGGTGCTCGATTAACTCGTCGCTGGGGGCCGCATTGGGTGACAACCCCTCAAAGCACCCGGAGCGGATGGTGCGATTGCGTAAAACCAGACTCCCGATTTTACCGGGCGTGAAAACTTTTAGTTGAGGGGCGCGGCGCTTTGTTTTCGTACTCGACATTGTATCGCCTAACTCTCTAAATACCGTCGGTAGCCTGCCAGGTAGCGCAGCACTCGCGCGGCGCGCCGCGGATGACCGTATTCCGGAATCATTATCTTGGGTTGGGGGTCGGTACCCGGCTCCGCTGGCACATTCCATCTTTTGATGTATACCAGCGGCTTATCGTACTCTTTGAGCTGTTCGTAGAGTTTTGCCTGGCTTTTTTCTGCCTCTACCAGCATAGTTTTTAGTTTTTCGGGCTTTAGCATGCCGGTCATACTGGGAGGTATGAACATCGGCGGTAAAAGCGATATCACGGCGTCGACGTTTTTATCTTCCAGCAGATACTGTAAACATTTAGCGCCGGTATTATCAGGACCCGCCATCCTTATCCCCACCAGGTCGACCGGATTGCCCGGCACCCATCGCGACGGCAGGATGGCACTCATTTTCTTAATCGTCTGCGGTTCCAGCGTGCTTATTTCCAGCCCCTCTTTCTCGCAGTCCTCGGCCGTTACCACCCCAAAACCTCCCCCGATTGTCAGTATCCCCACGCGGTTGCCTCTGGGCAGCGGCAGGCGGTCCAGCGCTATGGCCGTATCGCACATTTCCTCTTCATCTTCCACCCTTATCACGCCAGCCTGCTTGAAAGCCGCCGTATAAATAATATCGGAACCGGCTAATGCCCCGGTGTGCGACCTTGCCGCTTTAGCTGCCGCGCCGGTTGTGCCGGACTTGACGACGATGATTGGCTTTTGTCGGGTTATCTCCTTGGCGAGGTTGAAGAAGCGCCGCCCTTCCCGCAGCCCTTCAATATATAAAGCAATGAGGCGTGTATTGTCGTCGTGGGCTAGATATTCCAGGAAGTCTTCCAGACGCAAGTCGGCTTCGTTGCCGGTGCTGACGAATTTACTGAATCCGATACCTCGCCCCGCCGCCATTTGTAAGATGCTTAGACCCAGTGTGCCGCTTTGACTTAATAACGACATCGGGCCGGCGGGAATCCTGTCGGCAACGCCGATGCTGGCGATGTGCGTATAAAAATCTGCATGTCCGTTGCAGTTGGGCCCGGTAAAGCGTATTCCGCCCTCTTGCGCGATTTGTTTCACTTCGGCTTGGAGCTTGGCGCCATCGGCGTCCACTTCGGCAAACCCCGCCGAGATGATGACGGCGGTTTTGACTCCTTTATCGGCGCACTGGCGGAAAATCTGCGGCACTATCGCCGCCGGCACAACGATGACCGCCAGCTCCACGGGGTTGGGGATGTCCACAATGCTTTTATAAGTCTTTAACCCCAGCACCTCCGCCTCGTTGGGGTTCACCGCATAAACTTGCCGGCCTGTTTTAGCTTTGGCGGATTCCACTGCTGCCCGTATGGCGTCGTAGCCCCAGGTCCCCATGGCGGCTTTAGCCCCGATAACGGCGATAGAATTGGCGTCGAAAAGATAGCGCCAGAAGTCGTCAGCTTTACGTTCGTTAGTATTTTTTGAGTTCATCACTATATTGATATTATAGGTTATAAATAGCCTTAAAATGAAATACTGTTCCAGTGGATTTAGTGAATTCACAGCAATTCCTTAATTTAAAGGTCGAAAATAGTGAGTAATATCACATAACCTCTATTGACCTGGCGTGTTATAATAAATTTACTTAAGAAAAAACAATACGTTCAGGAGGCAAATATGAAAGGCGATGCGAAAGTAATTAGTACCTTGAATTCCCTGTTGTCGGACGAGCTCACAGCCGTTAATCAGTACATGGTGCACTCGGAAATGTGCGAGAACTGGGGCTACGCTAAGCTCGGCGCCGTACTCCAGAAACGCGCCATTGACGAAATGAAACATGCCGAAAAGCTTATCGGGCGTATCCTCTTCCTGGAAGGCATACCGGTCGTCAGCAATTATGGGAAAATGACTATCGGTGCGGATGTGCCCAAGATGTACGCCAGCGACCACATCCTTGAGGCTAATGCCATTAAGTCTTACAATACCGGCATCGCTCTGTGCGGCAATGCCAAAGATTACGCCACGCGTGAAATCCTGGAAGCTATCCTTAACGACGAAGACAGACATATTGACGAGATTGAGGAAGTCCAGGATGAAATTAAACAGATGGGCATCCAGGTATTTCTCTCCACCCAGCTTAAATAACTTGGCGGGAGTCTTTATATAGCCAATTCCTCAATGCTATTGGCGGGATTATCGTCGTAATCAGGCTCATCAAAACAAGGGCGGAGTAGGCGCTTTGGTTTATAATGCCCTGGTTTAACCCGATAAGCGCCACAATCATGGCTACCTCGCCGCGGGGCACCATGCCTGTGCCGACAATTATAGAATCTTTTATGCTCATGCGCTGAACCAGCGCTGTTAGGCCGCATCCGATTATCTTGGTGAGAATGGCTACAGCGGATAATGCCAGGATGAAACATATCAAACTCACATTAACAGCGTGGAAATCCATGATGACCCCCAGCGATACGAAGAAGATGGAAGCAAATATTATCTGTAAGTGTTCCGCTCCTTCTTTGAACACTTTGCCGCGCATCATTTTAGCCCCTTCCAGCGATGCGCCCGCCAGGAATGAACCTACAATAGCCGATAACCCGATGAGCTCCGCCATCGTGGCGTAGAAAAAGGCTACCATTATCGCAAAAATAAAGAGGGACTCCGGATATTTGGCGGCTATTTTCGTCTTATCCAGATAAAGCATAAGTCTGCTTAGTAAAAACCTGCCGACTAATACGGCAATAACCAGGAACCCCACTGCTTTAGCGGCGGCAATGGTTATGTTTGCTGCCGACAAATCACCGGATACCAGCCCCTTGGAAACAGACAATGCTAATAGAGCTAGCACATCATCGATTACTGCCGCGCCGATAATCGCCTTGGCGGTTTCGGTCTTGAGCTTGCCCATTTCTCTTAAAACGTTGGCTGTGATAGCGATGCTGGTGGCAGTTAGCGCCGTGCCGATAATGATAGAAGCTTTAAAATCATAGCCGAAGAGCACAGCCAGAAAATAACCGCAGATGGCCGGCACAATAACCCCGCACAGGGCGATAAGGAAGTACCGGACTTTTAAAATATCTTTAAGACTAAATTCCAGCCCGATGGTGAACAACAGCACTACCGCCCCCAGGTTGCCCAGGGTGGATACGAAATCGGTGTACGTTACCCATCCCAGCAGGCTTGGCCCGACGATGATTCCCGCAATGATAATCCCCACCACCGCCGATTGGTTAATTCGGTACGCAATCAGATACCCCGCGATTGCCACGAACATCAGCAGGCTCATCTGAAAGGCTGTGTTTGATAAAATGGATTCGCCCATTAGTTTTTGTTCTCCTGTTCGTTAGTATAGCGGAAATTTCCCAATTCGGGTAGACCTAAAAAATGTAACAGGCTTTGTCAGTCTTAACTCATTGTGTTATTATGCCACCAGACAAAATAAAGAATCGAGGTTAGTATGGCTAAAAGAAAATACGATAACTGTTTCCTCAAACCGCAAATCACCCAGGCCGGTGAATTCCAGATTTTCACCATGAAGGGTAAAGATGCCCGCGGCTACCCCTGGAAGGTGCGCCTAGCGCCCGTTACCACCAAGACTTACCCGGCGGAAATCCCGGAAACCGCCAACGCCGATCGCGTTGAGCTTTATGCGGGGAGTAAACCCGCGGAGATTGATAAAATCTCCGGTGAGATGGAAGTGGCTTTGGGTAAAGAGGGCGAAAAATATAACATCGATAAAGCGGCGATGGTTTATATCCCCAAGGGCGTCCCGGTCAAGCACCGCATTATCCAGAAACCCAAGGAAACAACTTGGTTGCTCAACTTAACGCTTACCCCCAAATATGAGCCGCCCAAAAACAGGAAAGGCGGTAAATAAACATGGCTGAAAAGAAATATAACCACCTGGTATTGAATGACCTAGTCCACCAGCCCATGGTCATGCCCTCGCAGAATAGCCCCTACCTTTCCGGCGGCCCATTCTTCTGGAAGCTGGTTCTCGGCGCCATCGGGCAGTTTGCCTTCTATTACGTCGTGCGTCCCGGTATGTTTATGGAGCCGCCGCACTCCCACAAAGCGGAAGAATACCTCATGTTCATTTCCTCCAACCCCCGCGATATGAAAAACCTCGGCGCCACGGTGGAGGTGGCTTTCGGGGAGGATTGGGAAAAATATAGCTTTGATTATTCTACCTTTGTTCACTTCCCCAAGGGAGTGGTACATTGCCCGGTCTTCGTGAGGAAGCTAGAGAGGCCGTTTTTCCTGGGGCATTTCTGGCCCGGCGGTGAGCCGGCGCACTTTGACAATGTGACCTAGGCATAGATTATTGTCTTATGGCTCTGGTGGAGCGTTGTGATAATCAGAGACCTAGCCCAGGTTTTAAGCCT
>CAIWTG010000084.1 GCA_903915565.1 uncultured Chloroflexota bacterium | reverse complement strand
GGATTTCAAAAATGTTCTGTACGTCTTCGTCCGGGCAGGTTGCCCTAACAACGTCAGGGTCCTGCTGCCAGGGGAATGTCCCGCCGGTCTTTAACACCAGGGCGAACGGGAAAATTGAGTTATAGGCAAATCCGCACATACCTTGCGGTGGAGAGTAATCGAATACCCATTCGTCGCCGATTTTTAAACCTGCGTGACATGGGTGCTTATTGGCAACCAGTTTGATAACTACCTCGTATTCTTTTTCGGCCATGATCTCTCTCCTGTCAGGAAAATGATTCTGAAATGATTATATAGAGAAGGGTGGGAAATTACTATCTTTAGAAACACTTACGCCTCATCAGCTTGGATTTAGTTTAAACTATTTCCGTCGATGAGGCGTAAGTGTTGCTATTCTATTGTTTTTTTACTTTTTAACGACTAATACGATACCGGTAGCCGCTAAGCCTAGACCCAGGGCAAGGCAAGCGATGCCGAGATACCTGACAAGCTTTACAGTGCCCATATTGGCTTTAGCTAATCCTAGCAATGCCCTCTGAGCTCCATAATAATCATATAGGGCGCTCGGCATACCAGTATGACCCTGTATCGCCGGCTCTTCTATCGCCATTTGCGCATTGAAAGCCGCCGTAACCAAATCATATTTGCCGTCTATCTGATCGAGGGTGAGGGGGAGTACTTGGGAAGCAATTTCATCTTGTGCAGAGCTGGCCTCCGGGAAAAACATGGACCCAAAGACAACTCCGACCAAACCTAGGATGATGATAATGACACCGAGTACACGAACCATGAAATGATACCTCCTTATAATGAATACATAGAATTACTAGGTATCATACCCGAAAGTCGGCAACCGTGTCAAGTGGCAAAATCGATTAATTTTAACCTTATCTTCATTGCTACGGAATTTACAACCCGTGACGTATATAATGTCACATCGCTCTTTACCATGATGCACGGATAACCTATAATGTTTTTATATTAGCAGTTTAGCTCTAAATTCAGGTAGGTATTAAGAAATGCCATCGAAATTTGAAGACATTAACGAGCAGCGTAAGCAAAAAGTAGAGCGTCTCCGCACCAGCGGCATTGACCCCTATCCCCACCGCTTTGAGCAGACCCATACGGCGCAGGACGCTGTTAAACAGCTGGAAGCGCAGGAATCCAGCCAGGCTAAAGTCACACCGGTGAGTGTGGCGGGACGCATTATGGCTTTGAGGAAAATGGGCAAAGCATCTTTTATTGATATCCGCGACGGCTCCGGCAAGATTCAGCTTTTGATCCAGACCGGCAATTTCAACGAAGCCGAGCTGGCTGTCTTTAAGGAGTTGGACATCGGCGACATTATCGGCGTTAAAGGAACGGTGCTGCGTACCCGCACTGGCGAACCGACTATCACCGTTACCGGCTTTACTTTGCTGTCAAAGTCGCTGCGGCCGCTGCCGGAAAAGTGGCACGGCTTAAGCGATATCGAAATACGCTATCGCCAGCGCTATATTG
>CAIWTG010000083.1 GCA_903915565.1 uncultured Chloroflexota bacterium | reverse complement strand
CTGTGGGCACATCAACCCGGAAAGAATCGAGGACTATGTAGCGGTGGGCGGCTATGAATCGCTGAAAAAAGTACTCAAAGAGATGACGCCGCAGCAGGTAATCGACACGATAAAGGCGGCTGGTTTAAGGGGGCGAGGCGGCGCAGGGTTTTCGACCGGTCAAAAATGGCAGCTCTGCCGCGATGTTCCCGGTGACCAAAAGTATATGATATGCAACGCCGATGAGGGCGACCCCGGAGCTTTTATGGACCGCAGCACGATGGAGGGCGACCCGCATACCGTGCTGGAAGGGCTGGCTATCGCCGCCTATGCCATTGGCGCCAGCGAGGGCTATATCTACATCCGCGCGGAATACCCCCTAGCCGTTAAGCGAGTACGGCTGGCGATAAAGCAGGCCGAGGAAAAGGGCTTCCTCGGGACCAACATCTTCGGGTCGAATTTTAGCTTTGATATTCATGTTAAAGAAGGCGCCGGGGCATTTGTCTGCGGCGAAGAAACGGCGCTGATGGCATCCATCGAAGGCAAGCGGGGCATGCCGCGTCCGCGCCCCCCCTATCCGGCGGTGTCCGGTCTATGGGGCAAGCCGACTACCATCAATAACGTTAAGTCACTGGCAACGGTGCCCGTAATCATCGCCCGCGGCGCCGAATGGTACGCCAGCATCGGCACCGAAAAAAGCAAGGGAACCTGCGTCTTTGCGCTCACCGGCAAAATAGCCAACAGCGGCCTGATTGAAGTGCCGATGGGCATTAAGTTACGCGATATAATTTACGAAGTCGGCGGCGGGATACCGGGCAAGAAAAAATTCAAAGCCGTCCAGACGGGCGGACCTTCCGGCGGTTGTTTACCGGAAGCTTACCTCGACAAATCGGTAGATTACGAGTCGCTGACAGAAGCCGGCTCGATGATGGGGTCGGGGGGCATGGTGGTTATGGACGAGGACACCTGCATGGTGGATGTGGCGCGCTACTTCCTTTCCTTCACGCAGGCAGAGTCCTGCGGCAAATGCGTGCCCTGCCGCGTTGGCACCAAGCAAATGCTCGATATTCTGGAAAGGATTTGCGCCGGCGGTGGTAAAACGGAAGACATAGCGATTCTTGAGAGAATGTCAAAACAGATAGAAGCCGGCTCGCTCTGCGCCTTGGGGCAAACCGCCCCTAATCCCGTCCTCACGACGCTACGGTACTTCATGGACGAATATAAAGCGCATATCGAAGAAAAGCGTTGCCCGGCCCGCGTCTGCACTAAATTATTGTCTTATTACATCCTGCCGGAAAAATGCCAGGGGTGCGGCATCTGCCTGCGTGCCTGCCCGGTGGAAGCTATTCGGGGCGACAAGCGCCTGGTGCATATCATCGACCAGGAAAAGTGCATTAAGTGCGGCGCGTGTTTCGAAGCTTGCCCGGCGCACTTTAACGCCATCGCCAAGGTGAGCGGGGAAAAGGTGAACGTGCCTAAAGAGCCGATTCCGATAAAGCCTTTGGTAAAACCGACGGCTGACTAAGATTATCCTTCGTTTTGCAGTAACTTCTCGGCATTAATCGCCGCCACAGCCCCATCCGCTACCGCCGCTACTACCTGCCGGGGCGAATTACTGCGAATGTCACCGGCGGCGAAGAGATAAGGCACTTCACTCTCCATAATTCTATTAACGATTATCTGCCCCTGTTGATTCACTGGCACGAGGTCGGCGAGATAACCGGTATTAGGTTCAAGGCCGATGTGCACCAGAACACCCTCAACCTTAAGCGTTTCTTTTTTGCTGCCCGTCGCTAGTTTAACGGCCTCCACTTTGTCTTTACCCAAAATGGCGGTGACGTTGGAGCCAAGGCGGACTGTGATATTGGGAGCGGCGGCAATCCTTTCCTGAAGGATGGCGGTAGCCGTAAGTTTGGGCATAGCCTCAATAACAATTACTTTAGCAGCAATGCGGGACATATAAAGCGCCTCGGTAACGCCGGCGTCGCCGCCGCCGCAGACAGCCACGACCTGACCGGCGAAATGACCGCCGTCGCAGAGGGCGCACTCAAAAACACCTTTACCCGCCAGCTCCGCCTCGCCGGGGACGCCCAGCTTTTTATTTTTCGAGCCGCCGGCGACAATGATAGCGTTGGTGGTAAAGCCCTGCCCGCCCGCGCAGGCAACATAGCGCGTACCGGAGAAAAACTCGATGCCCGTGACCTCGGCGGTTTGCATTTGGACGCCGAACTTTTGCGCCTGCGCCACCATTTGCGTCGCCAGTTGCGCGCCGGAAATACCGTCGGGATAGCCTGGGTAGTTTTCAATCAGCTCAATATTACGCAAATAGCCACCGGGGGCATCTTTGTCCAACAAAAGCACGCGGCGTCGCCCTCGACTCAAATAAAGCCCAGCCGTTAGTCCCGCCGGACCACCGCCGATGATGACTACGTCCCAATCGAACATGATATAAACAGAATAACAGACCCAAATAAGACGGTCAATTTCTTGACAACAGGGCTAACGCAAAAGATAATTGGTAATATCGTTGAGTTAAGGAGACGCCATGAAAATACAAAACTACCGCGAGGTTAAAGGGATAGAGGCGGCGCCGGGGGTAACGATGCATATTGTGGCGGGGCCGGCGGAAAAAGCGCCGACCTTTGTGATGCGCCTGTTCGAATTTGAACCGGGGGCGGCAATGCCTTTTCATGCTCATCCCTGGGAGCACGAGGTCTTTATAGTGGAGGGGGAGGGGGCGCTAAAGCACAGCGGCGGAGAATCTCCCGTTAAGGAAGGGGACACGTTAATGATACTCCCTAACGAGCAGCACAGCATCAGGAATCCGGGGAAGGGAAAAATGAAGATAATCTGTGTGGTGCCGCTGGTGGACGGTAAGATGCCGACGGCACAGGAAAAGTAACGAAAGGAACGGATATGTCACCTGTAATACCAATAATCGTTGGGGTGGTGCTGGCGGTGGGGTGCCTGATAGCCGCCAGCTTTAATTACTATCGCAAACGAATCATCGACGACCTGCCGACGTCAAAGACGCGGGGCGTATTCATCGGGCTGGCGGAACTAAAAGGCACCGCCGAAAGCGAGTCGCCCTTCACCAGCTACCTGGTGGGGATAAAGTGCGTGCAATACACCTGGCAGGTGGACGAAGAATGGCGGCGGATGGTCAGCCGCACCGTAAGCGACGGCAAGGGACACACCCACGTAGAAACCCACATGGAAACGGGGTGGACGAAGGTTGGGGGCGGCGGCGAAAGCCAGCCTTTCTACCTGCAGGACGATACCGGCGTTATACGCATCGTGCCGGAGGGCGCCAACCTCCACGGGAACGATACGTTTAATAAAACCATCACCCCAGCCGACCCAATGTATTACGGCAAATGTCCGGCGGGGCCGATTCCCAACTCAACACAGCACCGGCGCTTTCATGAGACCGCGATTCCGCTCCATGTCATGCTGTATGTGCTGGGCCAATCGCGAGAGCGGGAAGACGTAGTGGCCGCCGAGATTGCCAAGGACAAAAAAGAATCAATGTTCATTATTTCCACCCGCACGGAAAAACAAATCAGCCGCGGCTACAACATCGGGTGGTGGGTATTCGTGGTGCTGGGGTTATTAATCGCCGTGGGTTGCGGGGCGTGGGAAATGTATATTGCTAATAATGGCTTAACGCTGGACTGGCACCCGATGCTGTGGATGGGGGTGGGGTACATCGGGGCGCTGATACTCATCTGGGTCTGGACGACATATAACTCGCTCATCGGCTTGAGCCAGCGCGTCAAGCAGGGATGGTCGGAGGTGGACGTGCAGCTAAAGCGCCGCAATGACCTGATACCCAACCTGGTCCAGGCGGTGGAAGGCTACAGCAAGCACGAGAAAGAAACACAGACGATGGTAGCGGAGTTGCGGCAACAATTGGAAGCAACCCCGGTGGGGGTAAAGGGGCCGGACTTTAAAGGGATGGCGCCGGCGCTGCGGATTATCGGCGAAAAATATCCGGAACTCAAAGCCAATCAATCATTCTTAAAGCTGCAGCAATCGCTGGCGGACACAGAGAACCGCATCGCATTAGCGCGGGACTATTTTAACGAAATTGCGACCTTTTATAACACAAGGCTAGAGATAATCCCCGACCACTTTTTAGCGGCGGTGGCGGGCTTGCGTCACAGGGAACTAATGTCGGCGGCGGAATTCGAACGAGCACCGGTTAAAGTTAAACTTTCGACGTAGGTTATAAAATCAGCATAGCGTCGCCAAAGCTGTAGAAACGATACTTCTGTTCGATGGCCTCACGGTAGGCTTTATCAATCAGGTCTTTGCCGGCGAAAGCCGATACTAACATCAGCAGGGTGGATTTGGGTAGGTGGAAATTCGTCACCATAGCGTCCGCCAGGCGGAAGTGATGTCCCGGCAAAATAAAAAGACTCACCCAGTCGTTGAAAGGCTGTACCTCTTCAGGGGGACTTTTTAAGGCAGCCTGCTCGAGAAGCCGGACCGAGGTTGTGCCGACACAAATTATACGGCGTCCCTCTTTTTTAGCCTGCGTCAGCTCTAAAGCCACCGGCGGCGAAATGATGCCGTACTCGCGGTAGATGATGTGCTGCCGGGGGTCGTCAACAGTAATCGGACGGAAGGTATCCAGCCCAACGTGCAGGGTGGTAAAAAGACAGCGCACGCCCTTGCTTTCAATCCTGGCGAGCAAATCCGGTGTAAAGTGCAATCCAGCCGTCGGGGCGGCGGCGCTGCCCAGAATCCGCGCGTAGACAGTCTGATAACGGTCAGGGTTATCGAGATGGGCGTGAATATAGGGCGGCAAAGGCATCTCGCCGGCCGTAAGAAGCCCCGCTTCGTCGCTAAAGCGCACCGTCCGCTGGCCCTCCTCACCGACCTCGGTAACGACGGCAGTAATGGTGGTGGCATTTATCGCAATTTCAGCCCCTACGTTAAGTTTTTTCGCCGGTTTAACCAAAGCGTTCCAGACGTTCGGCTCAAGGCGGCGGAGGAGCAGAATTTCCACCGCTCCACCACTCCCAACCCTTTTACCCTTGAGCCGGGCGGGGATAACGCGGCTATCGTTAAAGACCATGACATCGCCGGGTTTAAGGTAATCAACAATATCGTAGAAATGGCGGTGGGTCATGGAGCCGTCCTGACGATTCAGTACAAGCAAACGCGAATGGTCGCGGGGCTCAACCGGGGTCTGGGCGATAAAGCCTTCCGGCAGGGTATAATCAAAGTCGCTGGTTTTCATAGAGTTTAGTATCCAATATATTTTACCAGTTTTCATTTTTAAAAGCAGATATGTTAAAATTTGCTGATATTAAGGAGGCGTTATGCCAAAAGCAGTAAGGAAGTACGATAAACTAATCAAGACCATACCGATGAAGGAATACGACGAGGGGGGATTCCGGCAGGGGGTGGAACTGGATAAAAAATGGCTCGGCTTTGACGTAACGGTCAAGTACGGGGTCTATCAAATGGCGGGGAAGATGGGCAAAGCTCCCCATACGCCGCACGTGCACGACTTCGACCAGGTGCTGGTATTCGCGGGGTCGAACATGGACGACATCGGCGACCTGAACGCCGAGGTGGAAATATGCATCGGGGACGAACTGGAAACACATATGATAACCACCACTACCGCCGTGGCGATTCCTAAAGGCACGCCGCACTTCCCGGCGACGATAAATATGATGCAGCGTCCGCTGTTTTTTTACGAAATTTCGATAGCTCCACAATACAGCGAAAAACCGGTATTAACCAATAAAGCGCACGGGCCCATCGCCGGATTCCGGTCGGCGACGAAAAAATACATCATGCCGCTGTCATTTATCCGTAAAGGGGCGTGGATTTACGGCCCCACCAACCGCGACGACGGGGGCGGGCACTTAGCCTTCATCGTCACCAAGGATAAAGTGGGTTTCGACTTTGTCATGCTGTACGAAAGCATGAAGCGGGGCCCCTACCGCATCGGGCCAGACCCGGATAAGCCCCACACCCACCCCACTACCCAGATTATGTGCCTGCTGGGGACTAATCCTTACGACCTGAGCGACCTGGGCGGGGAATTTGAAATCTGCATGGGTAAAGAGCAGGAAAAACACAAGTTCACCAAGAGCACGGCGGTGCTGACGCCCCCATTTGTCCCCCACTGGCCGGGCGGGGTGGTAAAGCTGGAGAGGCCGATGATATTTGCGGATATTCACCCATTCGGGAATGATAAATAGGGAGAGTAAAATGGCTAACATAGTTTTAATAACTTACGCGTCCAAGTACGGAGCGACGCAGGAGATTGCGGAGAAGGTCGGGGAGGTGCTGAAAAAAGAAGGCATTACCGTTGACGTAGTACCGATGAAAAAAGTAAATAAACTGGCGGATTACCAGTCGGTGATAATCGGGAGTGCGGTATATATCGGGCAGTGGTACAAGCCGACAACCAAGTTCCTGCAGAAAAACGAAAAAACGCTGGCAGCCATGCCGGTGTGGATATTTTCCTCCGGTCCTTTTGGCAAAGGCGACCCGGTAGAGCTATTGAAAGGCTGGAAATTCCCCCTCGCGTTAAAACCCATGATTGATAGAATAAATCCGCGGGAAATCGTTGTGTTTGGCGGCACCATGCTGCCTGAAAAGATGAGCGGCATGGAAAAGTGGATAGTCAAGCGGGTGGGAGGAGAAACGGGGGACTTTAGAGACTGGGAGATGATAAACACCTGGGCGAAAAAGGTCGCCAAGGAAATAAAGAAATAAAGTGGATACCGATATTTTATATTCCGACGGATTAATAACCATCACTCACGACGCCATCGTGTTCCATAACTACTACTTTCCGGGAATAAAGAAAACCGTGCCCATCAGTGACATTGAAAGCATAAACGGATATAAACCGGACATTTGGAACTGGCAATGGCGCATCTGGGGGACGGGCGGGGGTAACGTCTGGCTGCCGCTGGACATCAGCCGACCCAGCCGCAACCGTATCTATTACGTCAGCCTAAAGAATACGGCCTTTAGAATCGGGTTTACGGTCAAAGATTCGGCGCTGGTGGAGAGCATCTTTAGAGAGATGAAAGTTATGGGCTAAATCATGTAGACCAGGCTGACAATGCCAGTACCGACTATCAGCGCGAGAAAAGTCCAATAGACAATTTTATTAAAGGTGCCCGAAACATTGTCACCCATCAGCTTTTTGTTGGAGGCTATCAAGCCCAGTATTACGGCGGGGCCGATTAACACGAGTATCTGCAGGACCATCAAATTAAGAGCCAAACTAACAAGATTTATGGGAAGCAGGGCGACAACCAACGCCGGTATAGATTCGACTAAATATACTTTGAACCAGTTTTTCCTGCCCCACCCTAAAGCTTCAACAACTCCCCAGGAGCTGCCCATTGAAATAACTATCAAAGCAATAAACGACGCCGCAATCAGTCCGATACCGAACAAATACGGGGCGAAACTCCCGGACACCGAAGAAAGCCCCTGCGCCAGTATCTTGGGGTCGGCAAAATCAAGCGAGCCGGAACTGACGCCGACAGTAGCCAGCATAATCGCCACCATAATCAACTCCGAAACAATAGCGCCGATACCGGTCTCCAACCTTACGGCCCAAAGGCTCTTCGAGGTGATACACTTTTCTGCTGTCGCCGAGGCCTGATAGAAAAGCATAAAGGGCATTATCACGGCACCGACATTGGCGGCCAGCAGGAAAATAAAGTCAGACGAGTTGGAGAAATAAAAAGGCGTAAATTCAATGCCCCGACGCATGGTCAAGAATGCTGCTGCAATCCAAGCAATGGCGAAGAAAATAGAAATAACCAGCAAAGGCCGTTCCGCTTGGGCATACTGTTTTTTGTAAACCAAAATAAGGTGAATAATAAAAATAAGGGGAACGGAAATATAAGGCGGAACGCCGAAAATTTCAAAGCCGATAGCGATGCCCGTATATTCAATCATGTAGCTGATAATATCGACCAACGCCATGGGCACCGCCGCAAATAAAGCAGTACGCCGACTATAATTTTCTTTGATTAATTCCCCCAAACCCTTACAGGTCACCGCCCCTACCCTGCCGGCGACTTCCTGGATAACATAAAGCGGAATAGTCAGTAACAGCAGGAACCAGATAAGCTTAGTGCCGTACCTGGCGCCGCTTTCTGCCGCCGTGATAGTGCTGGCGGCATCGACATCGGCAATCATGACCAGCCAGGCTGGCCCCCATGTTTTAAGCAGCGTTTTGAATTTGTTCATGCGAAAATCACATACTATTGCTTGGCATTTGCATCTACACGAATAAAAATATTATTGTTTAGCGCGGCATTCGGGGCAATAACCAGTCAGGCGGACTTCCGTCCCGACGATTTCAAAGTCCTTAGCCTGCGGAACGTTTTTCTTGATATACCCGGAGATGGAGGATTGAAATTCCGTGACTTTGCCGCATTTAAGACACACCAAGTGATGATGTTCTTTGTTCGACTTGGCTTCATAATGGTGATGTTCTTCGTCGAAATGCATTTCCTCGACAAGGTCGTGGTTCTTAAAAGAACGCAAAGCACGGTAGACCGTAGAAAGGCTAATGAGGGGATGCTTCTGGCGCGCCCGGCGATAGACCTCGTCAGCATCCAAGTGGCCGCCGCCCTGCAGGATAATATCCAGTATCACGGCGCGCTGGTCAGTAGCTCTTAAGCCGGTGGCTTTAAGCGTCTTGCGGTCTACGGACAAAGAGTCGAGTTTGTCTGGCTTGTTGCTAATGCTTGGCATTTACATCTACATTTTAACGCATAGTTGTTGAGTTGTCAAAGGGGGAGATAAAAATCCTTCTCTTGTCCTTCCGGTACCCGGAAGGACGTCAATACCCTAAAAATCAATCAAAGCAAAAAATGGATTCCCGATCGGGTCGGGAATGACGG
>CAIWTG010000082.1 GCA_903915565.1 uncultured Chloroflexota bacterium | reverse complement strand
CCACAAGCGGCGTACAACTCCTGGTATATGCCATGATGGTAGAGAGTGAATCCGTGGCCCAGATGATCAAGCAACAGATATTAAGCAGCGCTAACTTTACCAACCTCGTTAATCAATATGCTCTGGATCAGGCGTCTAAAGATGTATCTGGTAATTACGGCTGGCACCCGATATCTATGTTTAAAACTACTATGACGGCGACTGTTCCCTATGGCTATGTATCGGGGAATGATACTAAAGCCGGTGATATTAGTGCTAACCTGTCAGATAATTCGTCATACAAGAAATTGGGCTACTGGCTAATCAGGGTTAACTCGATGACGGGGAACCTAACAGCCGGTGGGACGGCGAACGTGTCGGCGATTCTTTTAGCTAGCGAACAACAAGCTTTAGAAGTCCGCGCGAGGTTAATGGCCGGGGAGGCGCTGGGACCGATAGCCGATAATCTATCGCAATTCAATATTTCAGCGGCAGGACACGGTGAATTAGGCATCGTCACTTCCAGTGATAATACTTCCGCTGTCTTCGATGGATATGTGTCTAATCAAAATACGCCGCTGGGCGAATGGAGTCAACCATTGAAGGATGACCAAGTATATTCCAGAGGCGGGGTGTGGGTAATCTGGATACAAGACAAGGCCGACAATATGCCGCTAACGACCGATGACCTGAGTTCACTCATCAGTAGTAAAGAGAACGATTGGATAACGCAAATTAATAATGACGCCAAGGATTATGTGAAGAGTCAAATAACTCAAGACTTGTTAGACTTCGCAATACAAAAAGCTACTGCTATATTAGCATCGGAAACAGTGCAAACATCATGAAGCAAAGTATTGGCATCGGATTATTGGGCCTGGGAGTAGTTTCCGGCCAGGTCGCCAAAGTGCTGACGGGAAAAGCAGATGCTCTGGCGGAAATGGTCGGCTGCCCTTTAGTCCTGCGGAAAATTAAGGTTCTGCCGCAGGACCTGGAACGCCCGCAGGCAAAAAAGATGCCAGCCCAACTCCTGACGACCGATGACGATGAGTTTTTTAACGCTCCGGATATTGATATCGTCATCGAGGCGATTGGCGGCGAGAAGCCGGCGTTGGACTACTTGAAAAAAGCGCTGGCCGGCGGCAAACACGTCGTCACGTCCAATAAAGAAGTCATTGCCAAACACGGCATCGAGCTGCTGGAACTGGCGCATCAGCATGGCGTCGGACTGCAGTATGAAGCGAGCGTTGGCGGCGGTATTCCGCTAATCGCCCCCTTTAAACACGACCTGGTGGCGAACAACATCAGCGCCATCTTTGCCATTATCAACGGGACGACGAATTATATCCTGACGATGATGGCGAAGGAGGGCATGGACTTTGCGGCGGCGCTGAAGAAGGCGCAGGAGCTCGGTTACGCCGAAGCCAAGCCGGAAAATGACGTCGAAGGCATTGACGCGCACTATAAATTAGCCATACTGGCTTCGCTGGCTTTCCAGACCAAGGTGCGGCCGCAGGACATCTACCGCGAGGGGATTTCCCGCTTGACCGGCCGCGACTTCAGGTACGCCAGGGAGCTGGGCTTTACTATTAAACTCCTGGCGATTGCTAAACAGGCAGACAAAACCATCGAGGTCAGGGTGCATCCGGTATTTATTCCGCAGGACTCATTCCTGGCTAAAGTAGATGGAGTTTATAACGCGGTGCATGTCGAGGGCGACCTGGTAGGAAAGGTATTATTCGTCGGCCAGGGCGCCGGCGCCAAGCCTACCTCCAGCGCCGTTATCGCGGACACGGTGGCATCGGCGCGGAAAATCGTGCTGGGCATCGGCAGCATCTCCACATGGAAGGAAATATCCGGCAAAAAGATAAAACCGATGGATGACATCGAGACCAAGTACTACGTCCGCCTGGCGGCTAATGACCGCCCCGGCGTACTGGCGCAAATCGCCACCGTCTTTGGAGAAAATAAAATCAGCAGTGCCTCCGCCATCCAGCCGGAATCCGACGAGGCGACCAAGACGGCGGAGATTGTGATTATGACGCATCCGGCTCAAGAAAAAGCCATGCAAAAAGCCTTGAGCGAATTGAAGAAGCTGGATG
>CAIWTG010000081.1 GCA_903915565.1 uncultured Chloroflexota bacterium | reverse complement strand
TGAAGAAAAGATAAAGTTATATAGAAAAATCCGTGCCGCTTTAAAGCCGGACGGCTTTTATCTTGAATCTGATTATATGGCACCAGACCAGGAGTTTGAGGACTTTCGTTTTGCGGAAAATAAACGACTGCGCGCCGAACAGGGGATAAAAGAGGGATACTATCATTATGATATCCCCTATACGGTGGAACATCAGGTAGAGATGCTGCAAAAAGCGGGCTTTAGTAACGTAACGATTATTGACCGGGAAGAAAAAGGCGCCCTTTTAAAAACTACAAAATAGGTAACATTATGCCAGCAAACAGGGAATCAGCCTCCTGACGTTGGAGACTTTTTCCAGGTTTAACACCATATCCAGCAGGTGTTCGGCTTTCTTGTGGTTTATCTTGCCAGAAAAATCTACGTTAACCCAAAACTTGGCGATAATTTCCTCGCGGGTCATGGGGTTGGATAAAGGGTCGCCTTTAACCTTGGTCACGGTCTCGGTGAACTTATTACCGTTCTTAAGCGTCACCGTCATGCGGGCTTTTTCAAACTCAACATCTTTAGCGGAGGTCAGCTTTATTTTCTTGATAAACTCCGTTACCTGCGGATTGCGTATCGCTTTTTCGGTCATGTGCTCTGGCTTGACGCCGCCGAATAAAAACGCCGTCGCCACCACATACTCATAGCTGAAAGCAGCGTTGCCGTGCGGGAAGGGACCGATTTTGAAAGGCTTCCCCACCGCGTGGTCGATGCCGCCCGGCGCAACCTGAAGATTGACTAGTTTGATATCATCCGCCTTGATGTTGTGTTTATTTATCAGCGCCAGAGCGCAGTCAATGGCGGAGTGGACAATGCGGCAGCAGGGGTAGGGTTTTATCGTACCGTCGTAATAGAATTTCTTACCCAGGTCTTTGGTTAAAATCTTGGGCCGTTTACAGCCTTCGGTGAACATTTTATAATAGCCGAATTTGCTCATCAGAGCGTCCTCGGGTCCCGACCAGCCGGCTTTAGCCAGTTGTACGGAGTTGATGCCGCCCCGCGCCGCCAGACCCTGCGGCAGTTTATATGCGGTAGTGTGGTCCCAGAATGTCTGGAAGGTAGTGCCAATCTGATTTAGGGCGATGCCGAAGGCGTTTCTCAATTGCATTTTGTCGAGTCCGAAGAGTCGTCCCGCGGTGGCCGTTACACCGAAAACATTGACGGTGCCCACACAATCCCAGCCCAGAGAAAAACCAAAACCCGACGCCGCCAGCATACGCGAGGCAATATCGTCGCCAACGATTAGGGAGGTCAGCAGTTCCTGGCCGGAGGCGTTAGCCACCTCGGCGAGGGTCAAAGCGGCGGGAATAGTTGTGCCGCTGATATGCCCCGGGCAGGTAAAGCCTTCCACCAGCGGGCTGACCGGCTCGAAATCAAAAGAGCGCGCCATGACGCAGTTCATCAGAGCGGCGTTGGCCACCGGCACTCTATCGCCATGAATGAGGATAGTGGCTTCCTTAAATCCGCCCTGTTCCCGAAGCAGACCTAACAGCTCCGGATTGCCGGTATCGGTGGCGCCGCCGATGAGGCAGCCCAACGTATCAACAATGCGATATTTGGTCGCTTCCAGCGTGTCTTGGGGGATATTTTCAAAGCGCGTTTCCAGTGCGTTGGCGGCTAATTTTTCGATGGCGGTTGTTTCGGTTTTTTTAGTCATTTTTAACCTCTTGGGGCCAAATTATTTTCCGATTATCACGGGTTTTTTGCCGGGTGTGGCGAGCTTTTTCACGGCGGCTTCATTAAGCTCCACGCCGATGCCGGGACCATCTGGCGGGTAGAGAAAACCACCTTCGTAGCGAGGCACTTTTACCGCAAGGTCGTTCTTAAGCGGTGTGCTGACCGTATCCGGTATGTTATAAAGATTCAGCGGGCCGATGGCTTCCTGCTCGATTTTACCTATCCATTCCGTCGCCGCAAGGAATTGCGCCGTGCAGGCCGCGCCGAGGCCGGAATCTATCATACAGCCGCACATCACCGGCAAGTTGGCAGCCTGGGCGATGGCGACCCATTTTTGCGCTTTCAAAATGCCGCCGGCTTTAGGTATTTTGAGGAAGAGACCGTCCGCGGCTTCTTTCTCAATAATTTTTATAAGGTCGTTGAGCTCTCTGGCGCTTTCGTCGGGGAAGATAGGCACGTCCACCTTGCGCCGTAACCTGGCCAGTCCGTCAATATCCCACCAGGGGACGGGCTGTTCGGCGACGTAGACGTCGTACCTGGCGACGCGCTGCAGCACATAAAGCGCCTGGTGATAGACCCAGCCACCATTGGCGTCAATCATGATTTTTATTTTGCTGCCGACGGCGGCTCTTAAAGCCCCCACCAGTTCAATATCTTCGTCGGGCGTATGGGCGCCAACCTTAAGCTTTAGACCTTTAAAGCCAGCCTTGACCAGTTTTTTTGCCTCCGCCCCAACCTGTTCCGGCGTGCCGGAGGACATCACGAAAGCCAGGGGGATTTTGGGGTTGGATAGCCCGCCGAGGAGTTTATACAGCGGCACGCCCAAAGCCCTGCCCATAAGGTCGTGCAGGGCATAATCAACGACCGCTTTACTCTGGTTATTGGCGCGGGCGACTTTATCCATCCTCGCCACGATTTTCTCGATGTTGAAAGGGTCTTCGCCGATTAAAATTTGCGGCACAAAAACGTTAATGAGGTTGGACATGATAGAGTCCTGGCTTTCGCCCATGTACCAGAGCGAGGTATCGCCGGTTTCCGCTACGCCGGTAATGCCCTCGTCGGTGTGGATTTTAAGGACAACGGCATCGGCGCACTTAACGGGCCCGCCGGACATGACCATGGGCTTGGCGAAGGGTATGGAAACCGGTATTATTTCTACTCTGGTTATTTTCATAAAATTGCCTCCGGATTTAGCTTGGGATGCTCTCTTTATTTAGCATGAAACCCAACGATAAGTCAAACTTGAAAGCGTTGAGACTTAAGCCCTGGAGGCGTATATATATTAGAACTTAAAATCTGGCTGAAGGTTAGGTGAATATAGAGAACAGCGAACGTAAAGCCAGCTAGGCAACGAGTTTCTTACCAAGTTCTAAAGCAGCGGCGAGGTGTTCGGGGTGGTCTTTAATTTCACCCTTTTTGTCTACGCCTCTGACGAGTAGTTCTTCTTTAAGCTCGGCGTTGATGGCCTGGAAGAAGTATTTTACCGTGAGCCGGGGACCATCAAAAAGCTTTTCACCTTTGGTTGCTCCAACACCAATAAATGTGCCCCTTTTAATGGGGATATCCAGGTTTTTCAGGACATATTTCCTCGCCCAGAAAGCCTGACAGCGACTCATCAGGGTGAGCGTCTGCGGGCTAACGGTGTAAAACTCAATAGGGGAAGCCACAATAATGGCATCGGCGGCAAGGATTTTGGGGTAGATATCCTGCATATCATCCTTAAGCGGACAGGTGCCGTCAATGAGGCAGTGATATATTTCCTTGCAGGGTGTTATTTTAAGTCGGTCAACGACTATTTTTTCAACCTCGGCGCCGGCGCTTGTTGCTCCCTTTAAAGCTTCATCCAGCAGCAGGTCGGTATTCCCGCCGATACGCGGGCTGCCCATAATTCCCAGTACTTTCAAAGCGCTCCCCCTTTATTTGTGGCTATCGCACCAGAGTGCGCCGCCCACAGCGAAGTTATCCTCTTTCATTTCAACGATTTCAATGTTTACCGCTGACGGCGGACACCCGATATTCTTCGCGATGGCGGCAGTAACGTCCTGAACCATACCTTTTTTCTGTTCTTTAGACCTGCCCTGAATAATTTTTATCGTCACTAACGGCATAGTACACCTCCGTACGCACTCATCTAAAAAAAGTGTAATGCTTTGGGGGCGTTCCGTCAAATAGGGTGGGGAGAAGGAGGCTACAAAGACTTTAGTTTTATCACGATTATCAGCACGATGAGCAGCGCGAGAAATACAATGCAAAATAATCCCGCGAGGAGATAAATTATCCAGGCAGGCATATCAAACAATTGTCCGGCGGCAGTTGACGGCTGCGTGGTCGAAACGACGAGTTTGGCCGGCGATGAAACAGTCAACAACTCGGGCGGCAGCGTTGGTAATGTTGGCGTTTCATTGAGGAGTAATTCCGTGGTAAAAATACCGACGGAGCTCCATGAGCTGCTGGTGCTGGCGGTAATAGCCCTGATTTTCCAGTAATAAAACGTAGCAAAATCCAGAGCGATATCGCAATTCCAGGCATTAGTTTTCAGAGCGTATTCGCCAATCTTGATGATGACCGGATTAAAAAAGTCGTCGGTGGCGACGAGCAATTCATAGGCTTCGGCACCCAAAATGGCAGTCCATTGAAAGACCGGCTTAATGGGTACAGCAGTGGCGCCGGGCAGGGGTGACTCTAAATTAAGGTTGACCGTCTGCGTATCCATGGTGGTGGAGAAGGACCATTTTGCAGACCACGGACTGAACACCGGCGAACTGGCACGTACACGCCAATGATAAGTGGTGGCCGGCTCGAGAGGGGGCAGGCGCACGGAGCTGGCGGAGGTAGTGCCGCTTAATCCATCGGGGATGGCAGAAAAATCCGTATCATAACTGCACTGCCATTCGTAATCGGTAACGTCGCCTAATCCATCCCAATCGATGGTAATATCTTTTACGAGATGGTCGGAAAGAGCGCCAATGCCGGCGGATGCATTTTTCGGCGCGACTGATTTAATGGACGAGGTCAAGGTGTCATTAAAAGTCATGAGTTTTACATTAATTGAGTCTACAGCCCATAACTGATTATGGCGCTGCCATAAACCGGACAAAGTCGCCCCATCATTCAAGCCGCGGGTAACGCTTTGGAACGCCGGAGTTAGAGAAAACCGGGGATTGAGGCAACGCTCCATACCGCCGTCGGCGTTAGAGTTGGCGGCGTATAAAACATCATTGGCGGAGACAACAGCCGGTTAATGGATGCTCCGGCGGGCGGGGTGGTATCAATGTTTTCCCACGATTCACTGCTGCCGATGATAAAGCGGTAGATGCCGCTATCGTTGGTATCGCCGGCGGCATAAACGGTATGATTATTTTTAAAATCGGGGTCAAAAGCGACAGTAACTTTTCCATTGAGTGGCGGCGAGACAGCATCCTCTGGCAGTGATTGGAAGGAAGAGCCGCCATCGTTCGACTAAAATACCTCGCCCTCAAAATAACCTACCAGGAGGTTGCCGTCATTAGTAAAATCAGGTGAAAGAGCCAGCGAATATAATTGTGAATCGCCGGCCGAACTTTGGGCGGGGATATTGACTTTGGTCCATTTTAGAGGTTCCGGGTTGGCGCTCAGAGCAGGAGAGGGACAAAGCGCAAGGAGATTAAACAATAAAAAAATTGTAGTTGAAACGGATATTAGAGAACAGGCGAATTTAACATTATGTGCATTTGCCAAATGGCGAATTGTACATGGGTAAAACAGCGTTGTCAAGCGTGGAGATAATATTTTTTACCGGCCAAAGATTCAGGCTGTTTGCATCTGTGGGCATAAAAAGAGAGCCCCGACTGTGAAGCCGGGGCTCTCGTCCTTCCTAAGAAGGATTCCTGTTAATCAGAGCTTATTTCCTGACTCTGAGAATCAGGACGATGATAGCAATCACCAGAACTGCACCAATGATGATGATAGCCCAGATATAGGCAGGGCTGGTCTGATCAATGGTGGTGTTCGTGGCGTTGGTCGGAACCACAACGTTAGAAGGAGCTGAATAGGAGGTTACCGTTGTAGTGGTCGTAGCCTTGGAGAGGTCAACTGTGAAGTGGAACGTGGATGACCAGTTGGTTAGAGGCGTGACCTGCGGGCAGACTCTCCAATAATAGATGGTCTTGTCGACTAAAGGATCCGTCATTACGAAGCCAGCGGTGTTGGTGGCATGGTACGAATGGAACGTAAAGAGACCGAATGCCGGATCAGTACCAACCTCGATTGTATAGGTAGTGGTGGTGCCACTGGTGGGATCGGTGTCGGCAGTCATCGTGCCGCTCATCGGTGACCACGAGAAACTCGGGGTCAGCGTGCCAACTATGGCATCGTTGAGCGGGGAGTACAGTACAGGCACTGGTATCGGTGCAGACTGGATGTCCAACTCGCGAACATCAGACGGGAGAGAGTAGAATGCGTCACCTATGACTCTCCAGTAGTAGATTTCGCCGGGCTGGTAGTGGAATACAGCACCGTGTAGGGGGTAACCAGGAACCTCGTCTCCATAAGGTCCGATTGTGAAAGGCGATAAACCGATTTGATTTATTTTGAGGATGG
>CAIWTG010000080.1 GCA_903915565.1 uncultured Chloroflexota bacterium | reverse complement strand
TAACCGCAACAACAACGACCCTGGCAACCGCAACAACAACATCGGGTTCCGCCTTGTGAGCTCACGGCAACGGCCAGATGTCTTGCGTCTATGGACGTAAGACCCGCGCCCAGGTCATGACCAAAGTCCCCAAGAACCAGCGCTGCATGCCTGGGCTACTGTACCAGGTGGGCGGACGAAGAGAAAAAATACGCGCCACGCCTGCTGGTAGGGCTCAGTAGGAGTTTCGAACGCCGGCGTGGCGCGTTTGTTTTAGGGAAGGCGAATAAAAAACGCGGCAGGCAACCTGCCACGTAGGATTGTGAACCTTATATGGAATCTTCTCGTCGGCTCAAAGACTAATCCACAAATTAATGGCGGAGTAACCTACGCTCGGGTGCACCGAGTGCCGGGGGGATTCCTTCTCTTTGGTTAGAGTTATAAGGCCGTGCTTTGAAAGGACGTTTACGTCCTTTAAAACACTTGGGAAACTACGATCCGCCAGTTTGGCAAGCCAGTAGATGCTTTTGGGGGACTTCTCCTTGATTATGTGGACCAAGGCCAGGCGCTTAGGCGTCAGAAAATTCCTCACGGCCTCCAAGCTTGTGAAGTAAGCACCTTTTATGGGTTTAAAAGGAGTCCGTTTGTGCGCGGCTTCAAAGGCCTGTCCAAATTCCTTCATTGCATCCTTCTCGCTCTTGATACCAATCGTCATTACTTTCATTTTAATCACCCCTGCCTTTCTTCCAATGCGCGACATCGCGCTGAAAATCTTCAATCAACTGGCTGACATCAATAAATGTGTAGGCACTCTCTACTCCGTGATTATGTTTATGAGGCCCCTTTGGGTGATGGTTATCGTAAAGCAGCGCGGGGTGGTCGTGGCCCTGGGGAATAAACACCAGCCTATAACGGACCCCTTTTGGATGCTTCGTTCCCAGAGGAACTTTCCAGATAACCAACTCTAAAATATCCCCATCAACATCGGTCAGCTTCTGTTTCAGGAGCAGGACGGCCTTCATATACCTATATGATACATTAGCGAATACATATTGTCAATAGGGCGTATATGCGATTGTTTTATAGGCCGCCGGTTGTTGAAGCGACCGGGCGAGTTTTAAAGCGGGGAGGTGTGTTATATTCCTTTGGCTGCCCCCGCCCTACCCTCCCTTGGTGGCGTGGAAGTGATACTTCCGCGACACTCGGAGCGGTGCGCCCAAATATTCACTACGAGGTGGGAAACGGCGATATTAAACTTTTGCGACACTCGCCGCGAGGTCGCAGAATTCTCTTTTCCCCTCAGTTGGTTCTGGGCCTGGCCGACAGGCGCAGCGCTGCGCCTCCTGGGCGTGGGCGGCCCCGGGGTTGGGTTCCCGGGTGATCTGGCCCCTCAGGTTCGAAGCCCCCGGCTGGCCAGCCAGGCGCGGACCGGCCTAAGGCTCCTGCAGGCCGCGAAAAGAGGACTGCTAATTATCCGGACGCCGGCGACGGCCGCGGCGTCCTGCAGCAGCTGGGCATCTCGACGTGCGGGTATTAAAAAAGGGGACTGCTAATTATGCGGGGAAATGAGGGATATAATCATATCGGGGCACTTACAAAATCGGCTCCTAGGCCCATCTGCGGCCGATTTCTTTGGGATTTATCGACGGAAAAGCCGGTTTTGTGCTTTTAGCCAGGTCTTCAGCTACCAGCCACAGCTGAGCCGCCGGCGTGGAGCCCGGTCTACCCGCTGGTAAGGATCAATACTGCTGTTCATATTGGATTCCCCTTGTTACGTATAATAGACGCGCCGTCTAAAAAGTTTTTCCTGTAATTATCTATAAGGAATTTAACAATCTCATTCGGCGAGGGCGGGGGGGTTACGCCAGGATAAAGAGTCGTGGCTATATCCTTAATCTTTAGGTATACGTCCTCGTCGATTTCGATTTTTATTTTTTTGTCTGCCATATATTTATCCTAGGTCGCTTTCAAGCATTACCATCGCGCTGCTGGGGGATTCGGCCGGTCGAGT
>CAIWTG010000079.1 GCA_903915565.1 uncultured Chloroflexota bacterium | reverse complement strand
GCACCAGCCCTATCATGCTCTTCCGCGATGTGCCCAGCAAAATGGGTTTGCCCAGCGCCTTAAGCTCCGCCAGACGGTTAACCAGCTCCAGGTTCTGCTCCAAAGTTTTACCAAACCCAATCCCCGGGTCGATTATGATATTCTCCGGCGGCACGCCCGCCTCTAAACAGGTCTTAATGCCGTATTCAAGGTCAGCCACAACTTTAGCCATGATGCCTACCTTGGGCGAGGCATCGCGTTCGTTAGCCATCAAGATAATCGGCACGCCCTTTTCCGCGGCCAGGCGGGCGAGGGTGGGGTCTTGCTTCAGCGCCCAAATATCGTTAATGATGCTGGCGCCGGCTTCCAGCGCGCGCCGGGCCACCTGCGCTTTATAGGAATCGATGCTGATGGGCACGGATATTTCTTTCGCCAGCCGCTCTATGGCAGGGACGACCAGACGTAGCTCCATGTGAATATCATCGTTTGACATCGGCGCAGTGCCGGGACGGGTAGATTCCCCCCCCACGTCGATAATGTCCGCCCCTTCCTCTACCATGCGTTTGGCCTGCTCCACCGCCCGCTCAATGTCATTACCGATACCGTCACCGGAAAAAGAATCCGGCGATAGGTTCACGATACCCATGATATAGGTCTTTTCGCCCCAGCGGAACTCGTTATTGCCGCACTTGGTAGGAGACAAAGCAGTTTTCATTAGCCCCTATTGTAACACCATCCGGTGTCGTGGTAAAAGCCTCTTTAACCTCGGTCTTGCGGCGGGGGGAATTTACCCTTCGGTCGCCCGGCGAAGTCGCCGGCTTTAGGCTTAAGGAAGAAAGAGGCTACCAGTCCTGCCAGTAAAACGATGAACCCGATGAAGAACGCCCGGGTAATGGCGGAAGATAATGCCGTCTGCAATGATTGTATAACACTACTAAAAATGGTGGGTTCCATACCCGGCTGGGTAAGCAACGACTGAAGCTGGGCTTGCGCTTGCGGATTGACCAGAGACTGCGGATTCTGGGCAATAGCCGTTAACTGATCCATAGGGACGGCGTTTTTAACAGTATCCGGTATCTGGCTGATAAAAACCGGCATGAAGTGGTTATTCATAATCGCTCCCAGGACGGACATCCCCATGGCACCACCGAAGGAGCGGAAAAAGCTATTGGTTGAGGTGGCCACGCCGAGTTCGCTATAAGGCACGGAATTCTGGATGACGAGGGTAAAAACGGGCATGGTAATACCCATCCCGAGCCCAATGATGATAATGTCCACTATCACTTCCCAATAAGCAGACGCTGTAGACAAACGACTGAGTAAATACATGCCGAGGCTTATCAAGAACATGGAAATAACACCGAGCAGCCGGTACGGCGGATTTTTTCTGGAGATTATCTGCCCGGCGATGATACTGGTAATCATCACAGCGATAGATTGAGGAATCTGCATGTTCCCGCTGGCCGTAGCAGAAGCCCCCAGCACCCCCTGCAAGAAAAGTGGGATAAAAACAAGACAGCCGAACATCCCCGTGCCCATGATGAAAGACGCCAGGTTGGCAATGGACACAGCCCGGCTCTTGAATAAAGACAACGGAATGATGGGTTCTTT
>CAIWTG010000078.1 GCA_903915565.1 uncultured Chloroflexota bacterium | reverse complement strand
TTGAAGATACCCGAGCCGACGAATACGCCTTCCGCCCCCAGTTGCATCATTAATGCGGCGTCCGCCGGGGTGGCCACGCCGCCCGCGGCAAAATTGACTACCGGCAGCTTGCCGGCATTATATACTTCTATGACTAAATCAAAAGGCGCACCGATGTCCTTAGCTTCTTTGGCCAATTCATCTTGCGTCATACCCTTAATCTTGCGTATTTCATCCATGACCGCCCGCATATGCCGTACCGCTTCTACGATATTGCCGGTGCCTGCTTCGCCCTTGGTACGAATCATCGCTGCGCCCTCGCCGATGCGTCTTAGCGCTTCTCCCAAATCACGGCAGCCGCAGACAAACGGCACTTTAAAGTCGTGCTTCCAGACGTGATGGTTCTCATCCGCCGGCGTCAGCACTTCCGATTCGTCGATATAGTCCACCC
Source organism: uncultured Chloroflexota bacterium (assembly GCA_903915565.1). GTDB lineage: Bacteria > Chloroflexota > Dehalococcoidia > Dehalococcoidales > RBG-16-60-22 > RBG-13-51-18. Next base: position 2,728 of record CAIWTG010000078.1, on the reverse strand, counting down.
CCATCGCTTCCAGCACTTGCGCCTCTACAAAATGCCCGATGCGACACTTGGCCATGACCGGTATGGAAACCGACTTCATAATAGCTTCGATGATAGTGGGGTCGGACATGCGCGCTACGCCACCCGCCGCCCTGATATCCGCCGGCACTCTTTCCAGCGCCATGACGGCGCAGGCGCCGGCATCCTCGGCAATTTTAGCGTGTTCTGGGGTAACGACGTCCATAATCACGCCGCCCTTGAGCATCTGAGCTAGTCCTGTTTTTACCTTCCACGTCCCTTTTTCCATACCCGCCTCCTGTGGTCAAGAATTTGATATTATAATTCTACTACGGTTAATTCCCCATAGCAACAGACTCGCTTGACTGTTTCTCTTTGACTCTCCTGCCATTTATGTGTTAAAACATATTTGATGGGTACTTGGGAAATTATTATTTTTATCTTAATCATCGTTGCGTTGGTGGCCTTAATCTGGCTGCTGAACCGCAGCGAGAAAAAGACAAAAAACAAGTGGAAACTTACAGCCTATAGACTGCTGGAAGAAGAAAAACCTGACCCCAAAAAGATTAAAGAAACCGTAAAGTTTGTACGCATTTACGGGGGACGTTTCAGTAAAGACCCCGAGTTTGCCCAGCTCGATAATCTCTTGTGTGACTTGTATCGGGATGTTGCTAAAAACGATATAGACGATACAAAACACGCCAAATCTAAGAAATAATCGGTCGTTTTTCCGGCATCCCGGGGCGGCGGGGATAAGTATCCGGCGTCGGTTTCACCTTATCAATTATTACCAGCCAGCGTTTGTCGTCCAATCCTTTGAGTTTCATCGCCTTTACCCCCACCAATTTTCCCCCCATTAACGTGATTGCTTTTTCTGCCCAGGCGACTTCTTCCTCAATATCGCCTTTTTTCTGGACGATACACTCGCCGCCGACGCGGCAAAACGGCAGCATTATCTCCGCTAAAGCCGGTAGACCCGCCACCGCCCGCGATAGCGCTATATCAAATTTTTCACGGTATTTTTCGTCATGGGCGGCTGTCTCTGCCCTGCCGGCGAGTATTTCCACATTTTTTAAGGCAAGCTCATTGATAACCTTTTCCAGAAACCCGGCTTTTTTCACTGTGGCTTCCAGCAGCGTTAGTTGGATATCAGGAAAAGCTATCTTTAACGGTATGCCAGGAAATCCAGCGCCGGTGCCGATATCTATTATGTCAAGTCCCCTGCTAAAGTCTATAATTGGACCTATGGATAAAGAGTCTAAAAAGTGCTTTACCTGTACCTCTTCGTAATCGGTAATTGAAGTCAGGTTTATACGCTGGTTCCAGTCGATGAGCAGCCAGTAATATTGTTCAAACTGTTCCAGCTGCAATGACGTCAGGTTTATGCGGAGTTCTTTAGCGCCCTTTTTAAGCCTCTCCATATTATCTATTTTACTGATATCGCACGGATAATACCATCACAATTTCTAATTAACATAAGCTGTTGCCCAACCCTCGAATTTATGCTATACTAACTAAAGGCTTGAATCTCCTGATTCTCACGATTAATATACTTTGGAGGTTAACTAAATTGCCAGACTCTACAACTATCAAACAACTCCTCGAGGCCGGAGCTCATTTCGGCCACCAGACGGGTCGTTGGCACCCGCGCATGAAGACCTACATTTTCACCAAGCGTAACGGCATCCATATTATTGACCTGGAAAAAACGGCTGTTATGCTGGACAAAGCCTGCGGTTTCATCAGGGATATCGTTTCCCAGGGAGAGACTATTCTCTTCGTCGGCACCAAGAAACAGGCGCAGGAATCCGTCGAGGAAGAAGCCAAGCGGTGCGGCATGTACTTCGTCAATCAGCGCTGGCTGGGCGGCATGCTCACCAACTTCGCCACCATTCAGGCGCGCGTTGACCAGCTGGTCAGGCTGGAAGACCAGGACGCCAAAGGCGAACTCGGCCGACTATCCAAGAAAGAAGCCGGTAAAATCACCGAAAAAATCGCTCACCTCAACAGGCAGATGGGCGGCTTTAAAGAGATGACGCGTCTGCCGGGCGCCCTCTTCATCGTCGACCCAATTAAAGAAAAAATAGCCCTGGCCGAAGCCAAACGCATGAGCATTCCGGTCATCGCCATCGTTGATACCAACTGCAACCCGGATGAAATCGACCATCCTATTCCTGCTAACGACGACGCCATCCGCGCGGTTAAACTTATCTGCAGCAAGGTGGCCGATGCCGTTCTGGAAGGTAAAGCGGGCATTCAAACCGCCGTGCCGACCGAGGTCGTTGAAAGCAAAGGTGATACCGAAGCAGAAGCCGCACCGACCGATAAGCCGGACGCCGAGCCAATGATTTTTCTACCAAATGAGGATTGAGGAGGAATAAACTTGGAAATTTCCGCAAAACAAGTAAAATCGCTGCGTGAGCAATCTGGCGCCGGCATCATGGATTGCCGTAACGCCTTGATGAGCTGTAAAGGCGATGTAGATAAAGCGTTAGAAGTTCTAAAAGATAAAGGTTTACTTAAAGCCCAGAAAAAAGCCGACAGGACAACAGGGGCTGGAATTGTTGAAGCCTATATCCATACGGCCGGACGCATCGGGGCTTTAGTAGAGGTAAATTGCGAGACGGACTTCGTTGCCCGTACCGATGAATTTAAAGACCTGGTTCATTGCCTGGCGATGCAGGTGGCTGCCATGAATCCCCAGTACATCGCCGAAAAAGATATTCCCAAG
>CAIWTG010000077.1 GCA_903915565.1 uncultured Chloroflexota bacterium | reverse complement strand
GTAAAGCCTTGACGCTCTTTGCTAACTTGAGGCCGGTGCATGTCTATCCCGTTCTGGTTGATTCCACCAATCTTAAACCGGACGTGATAAGAGGGGTGGACTTTATCTTTATCCGCGAATTGACCGGCGGTCTTTATTTTGGTAAGCCCAAGAAGCGCTGGCAGACGGAGAGCGGACGCAAAGCCGTTGATTCCATGCTTTACTCCGACAAGGAAATCGAGCGCATCGTCAGAGTCGGCTTTGAGCTGGCGCGTAAACGCAAGAAGAAGCTAATATCGGTAGATAAAGCCAACGTTCTGGAATCCTCGCGCTTATGGCGGACGGTGACTGTAGAGGTCGCTAAAAATTATCCAGACATAGAGCTGGAGCATATGCTGGTTGACGCCTGCTCGATGCGCATTATCCAGAATCCAAAATATCTTGACGTGCTGGTGACGGAAAACACCTTCGGCGATATCCTCACCGACGAGGCGTCCATGCTGGCCGGTTCAATGGGCATGCTGCCTTCGGCGAGCATCGCCGGCGTGCCGCAGCCGGGCGTTAAAATCTTTGGTCTTTATGAGCCGATTCACGGCAGCGCCCCCCGCCATACCGGAAAAAATGAGATTAATCCTATCGCCACGATCCTTAGTGCCGCGTTGATGCTGCGCTATTCGCTGGGGCTGGAAAAAGAAGCGGTGGCCATTGAAAAAGCCGTCGAGGACGTCCTGAATGAGGGCTACCGTACCTATGATATAATGAGTCAAGGCAAAACCAAGCTGGGAACGAAAGAAATGGGCGATGTCATCGCCCGCAAAGCAGGAGGCTAATTGGTTAATTCGGTACAACTTTACGATACAACCCTAAGGGATGGCGCCCAGAGCGAGGGTATCTCTTTCTCGGTAGTGGATAAGCTGCACATCGCCCAGAAGCTCGATGAGCTTGGCGTTCACTACATCGAGGGCGGTTGGCCCGGCTCCAATCCCAAAGACGCCGAGTTCTATGAGCGCATCCACGAAGTGCATTTAAAGAATGCTAAAATCGCCGTTTTTGGCAGCACCCGTCGGGCGCGCGTCAAGGTTGAAGAAGACAAATTCATCACCGAGCTGATAAAGTCTAAAGCCAAAGTAGCCACCCTGGTCGGCAAGGGTTCCGACCTGCACGTTATCAATATTCTCAAAACCACCCTCGAAGAAAACATCAACATGATAACCGACTCCATCCAGTACCTTAAGTCGAAAAAGATGGACGTCTTCTGGGATGTTGAACATTATTTTGACGGATTCAAGCATAATCCGGAATACTCGTTAAAGCTGTTGGAAGCCGCTACTAAAGCCGGTGTAGATTGCCTCGTGCTTTGTGATACCAACGGCGGCGCTCTGCCGGAAGAAATAACCAAAGCCGTTAAGGCGGCGCTCGGCGTGACCAAAGTGCCGCTGGGCATCCACTGCCACAATGATGACGGACTGGCGGTGGCCAATACATTAGCCGCCGTGGCGGCGGGAGCAACGCAAGTGCAGGGCACCATCAACGGACTTGGCGAGCGCTGTGGCAACGCTGACCTCTGCACGATTATTCCCGCTTTAAAACTCAAAATGGGCATCAACTGCGTCAGTGATAAACAGCTGGCTTCCTTGACCGAAGTTTCGCATTATATTAGTGAACTGGCGAATATGGCGCCCGACCCCTTTGCGCCCTACGTTGGCGCCAGCGCTTTCAGTCATAAGGCCGGATATCATATGGACGGCGTTACCAAGTGGCCGGACGCTTACCAACATATCGAACCGGCTAAAGTGGGCAACATGCAGCGGACGGTCGTGTCCGACCAGAGCGGGAAGGATAACGTCATCGCTAAAGCCAGAGAGTTGGGCGTTGACCTCTCGCACGCCGAAAAAGAAGTAAAGGATTTAATCGAGAGGGTCAAGCACCTGGAAAGTCTCGGCTTTCAATACGATAACGCTGAGGCTTCTTTTGAGCTTTTACTGCGCCGCGCCAAACCCGACTATAAACCACCCTTTGAGCTGGTGGACTTCATGGTAATGGTGGAATCTAAACGGCGTTCTTCAACACGTGAAACCGCCGAAGGTATGATATCCGAGGCTATGGTTAAAGTAAAAGTAGCCGGAGAAATCATTCACACTGCCGCTGAAGGCGATGGTCCCATCAACGCCCTTGACCTGGCGATGCGCAAAGCGCTTTTGCAGTATTATCCCAAGCTAAAGCAGGTCAAGCTGGTGGATTATAAGGTGCGCATTTTAGAAGAAAGCACCGGTACGGAAAGTCAGGTACGCGTCCTTATCGAGTCTTCCGACGGCGTTAACGAGTGGCATACTGTTGGCGGCTCCACTAATATAATAGAAGCCAGCTGGCTGGCCCTGGCCGACGCTTTGGAGTGGTGGCTGGTAAAGAATAAAAAATAGAGTGTATCCTAGTGAGATTCTTCGAGGGGCTTTCAAAGCCCCTCTTTTTATACCTCATCTTGTAGTATAATATTTCTTGAAAGAGATAAATGTTATCTTTTCCGGAGGTCTGTAATGAGTGACATCAAAACCGCCGCAGAAATAGCCAAAGAAAAACTGGAGAAAATCGGCGAGCCGACGGAAGAAGAACGCCTTAAATGGAAATACGGCTCGGAGGGTGAAAAGCTCGCCGCGCTCTATATTAAAGAGGACGTCAACCTTGCCAGTGAAGTCGGTAAGTTCGAGGAAAAAGCCAGAAAAATCATCACCTCCGGCATTAACGATATCCTCCTAAGAAACATTAGCCTCCCCCACACCGAAGCCGCCCGCAAGACCAACAAGAAAGCCATGGACGGCTTAAAAGCTCTTAAAAAAGATAAGGCGGCTGTGGAAAACGTCTTCTCGCGGATGCGGCACGTCCTCGACCATTATACGCAGGAAGGCGCCAAGCAAAAGAAGCAGGCTTACGAATCGCTCAAAGCGGAATTCGAGGCCAAAGTGCAGGAAGCCGTCCGCCAGCAGACCGGCGTCAACGCCAAGATGAATATTGATATCGAAAGCCAGCCGCAGTTTAAAGAAGAATGGCAGCGGCTGCAGGCCCAGATGGAATCGCAATATAGTAAACTGCTGGACGACTATAAAAAAGAACTGGTGGCTATCGAGTAATGGATACTGAAAGCGAAAGAATTGAATACGCCGCCCTCCATACCGAGGTTGTCCGTCACCCGCGGCAGCATCTGGATACCTTCGGCGTGACTAACATTTATTATTATCTGGTGACAGAACCGACGTATTCCGAGATTTATAACGAAAATAACGAAACGGTTATCAGGGAGGGCAGGGTAATTGCCGAGAGGCCGAAAATCGTCACGCCCTATTACCTCACCCACCTCGAAGGCTTTAGCTACGACGCGCGGCAGTACTTCCAGAAACTAATGATGATGCACGGGCCAAATGCGCCGGGGCTTTTTTATACCTACAGGAACGAGGCGAAGGGACTCAATATCGTCTCGGACCGCTGGGAAGTTGTTGTTGAGAAGCTGAACGACGAGATAGATAAAAAGAACGACCCTCTGGCGGCGATTATTAAAGGTCAGGACGACCTCTGGGACGTGTCTTTGCTTAAGTTTATTTACGAGATGACCAGCCGCTCAATGCAGAGCAATTTGGCGCAATTAGGTTCACGCGGTCTATTGGGGATGAGCGCCGGCGGCATTCCGGTGGGCGTCCGCCAGACTATCGAGGATATGTTTGCCCAGGCTTACCGCGGCGAAATCAGGGCGTATCTACTTGAGCAGGAACTGAATCATTGGGGCGTCTTTGAGGAGTACCAGGACCGGTTTTTCGCTCTGGTGAAAGGCAGAAAATAACTCTTGAAAATATCCGTTATCAAAGCGCGCGACCTGGCGGAAGCATGGTTCCTTTGCCTCGCCAAAACCCTGAACGAGGGCTTCGAATATAAAATCGACCGCGGGAGCTACGCCGGCCAGCAGCGCAAGGAACTTGACCTCGCTGTCATTCAGATAGAATACCCGGGCACGCGCCCGCTAATACCCGATGTGCCGCCGGGTGTGCCGCCGCCCAGCACCATGGAATATGTTGAGAGCTATTTACCATATCTTATGACCGCCCATAAAAAAGAAGGCGAGCAATACACCTACGGCCAGTACCTGGAAAAACAAATCGCCAAGATCATCGAGATGTATAAACGAGACGGCTTTAATACCAACCAGGCTTACATGGCGGTAGGTAATGAGAATTCCATCGACTTACCGGACCCACCCTGCCTTAGAATGATTGACACGCGTGTACGGGAAGGTAAGCTGAATTTCGTGGTGTATTTCCGGTCGTGGGACTTGTGGGCGGGCTTCCCCTCCAACCTGGCCGCCATCCAGCTTCTCAAGGAATACATGGCGAGCGAGATTGGCGTGGCGGACGGCGAGCTTTTGGCGATGAGTAAGGGCTTACATCTTTACGATTACTCATGGGAGTTTGCCAGGGCTGTGGTGCGGTCGCAATAGAAAGGATTTTCCGTGGATTATATTGAACAGGTCGCTGACATGGTTGTCGGCGCCAAAAAGGTTGTTGTCTTTACGGGGGCTGGCTTCAGCACCGAATCCGATATACCGGACTTCCGCGGTCCCCAGGGCGTCTGGAGCAAATTCGACCCCGATGAGCTTAACCTGCCCAACTTCCTGCGCAGCGAAGAAATCAGGGAGAAATACTGGCAGGTTCATCGCTTGTTCTGGGAGGCGGTCAAGGACGCCCAGCCGAATAAAGGGCATTACGCCGTGACCGAACTTAATAACATGGGCAAGCTGGACTGCGTTATCACCCAGAATACCGATGGCTTGCACCAGAAGTCCGGCACTCCCGACGCAAAAATGCTGGAACTCCACGGCACTATGCACTGGGTGGACTGCCTGGATTGCCACAAGCGCTACCCCCGCGACTATGCCCACCAGAAGATGCTGGCTGGAGAAAAGGTGCCCCGCTGTGGTGAGTGTAAAGGTATTTTAAAACCCGCCACCGTGGCATATGGCCAGTCTATGCCGGTGCGGGAAACTAACGAAGCTGTTGAAAGGTCGTCCAATTGCGACCTTTTCCTGGCGGCAGGGTCGTCTCTGGTGGTCTATCCGGCGGCGCAGATGCCGGTGCTGGCCAAGCAAAATGGGGCTAAACTGGTCATCATAAATTTCACCGACACCCCCCATGACGGCTATGCGGACATCATTATTACCGAAAAAACCGGCGAAACGATGGCAAAAATAGTAGCAACAGCTAAAAAGAAACTTTAAACCTAGCTTTCGATTACACAACAAAAAAGAGGCGGATTAATCGAATAGAGTCCGCCTCGTTCTTTTTACCGGTTACCTTTTGTCCCTCGATGCCGAATAAGCCGTATCAATAATTCCACATTTTAGTTTACATCGTCAAAGACAAAAGTTGTGACGATTTTGTGACTCCATGCCCTAATATTGTGACTCAACAATGACATACAGAAGTTAAAGTTAATTCAAAGCGAACATTTGGAATATCTAACAGGAAGGGCAAAACTGGAAATATGGGCATTATTAACATAAAGACACGCAAACGTTACGATGGCGGCCTGATGTATCTGTAATTTACGGTTTGTTTATTTTCGTTATTTGGGCGTTTACGTGTTATTTACCCATTTAGTACTAAAGTAATAGGTGTAATTGCATTGCAGAAGCAAATTCGTCTGGAAAGGTTTTTGAACTTTGGTAATTACTGATTCAATAAGAACAGTTGACCGGCTGGAAACCGTTATCGGCCCGAATCTTTTGGGCGAATGGTTCCTGCAGCATGGTTATCTTACCCAGACACAGCTCGACCGCGCCCTGGAATACCAAAAACTGAAGGGTGGACGTCTGGGCTGGATTTTGGCGTCTTTGGGCTACGTCACCCGTCTGGAGCTTTATGAGGTGTTGGCTAAATACTACAGCCTGACCTTCATCAAAGATGTTGATTATCTACGGCAACAAATAGATAAACCCCTGGCAATGATGTTGACGCATGAAGAAATTACCAAATACCAGGTCATTCTTTTCAATCTTGATGAAGAAAACATTCTATCTGTCCTTACCGCTGACCCTGACGCCCAATCATCGCTGGACTTTCTCCGTCAGCGCTTTGGCAGCGTTGAAGTAAAGCAGATAGTCATTACCGACCTTGACCTGATGAAAATTTCTGAAGAACTCTTCCGCGAGAGTATTACTGATAAATCAATCAATGGGCTGTTTTACCGCAACCCGGCAGAATCCGCCCATCGAGTTGTCACCCGCTCCCAGTGGTTTTTCCTGGCCGGCGTTGTTACCTGCCTGGCGATTTGGGGTTTCTTCCGGGTGGATTCTCTTATAGTAACTATGCTTTATCTTGTCCAGCTTTTCTTCGTTATCCCGCTGTTCTTTAAACTGGGTGCGAGTCTCTGGAGTAAAATTAAAACTGTACCTAAACCTGGCTACCTCGACGTTAGAGACCCGTGGGACGTCGGTGATTGGCCTGTTTACACTATCCTTATCACCGCTTATCGCGAAAAAGAAGTAATCGGGAACCTGATTAAGTCGCTTAAAAAGCTCGATTATCCCGAAGATAAGTTAGACATTATTTTACTCATGGAAGAAGACGACCCTGAAACCCTGCAGGCCGCGAAATTGGAAAAGCCGCCGGCTAACTGGCGTTTCTTAGTCTTGCCTAAAAGCGCCCCTAAAACCAAGCCCAAGGCGTTGAATTACGGCTTGCATTTTGCCCGGGGTGAATACCTGACGATATATGACGCCGAAGACATGCCGGAGCCCCATCAGCTCAAGAAGGCTGTGGCGGCTTTCCGGACACATTCCAGTGAATATATCTGTTTCCAGGCGGCGCTCAACTATTTCAATAGGGATGAGAACTTCCTGACCAAGATGTTTACGCTGGAGTATTCCAGCTGGTTCGATTGTCTCCTGCCGGGACTTTTCAAAGCTAGACTCCCTATTCCTCTAGGCGGCACGAGCAATCACTTCGACGTCGTTAAGCTCAAGCATATCGGAGCTTGGGACCCCTTCAACGTTACCGAGGATGCCGACCTGGGAATCAGGGCTTCGATGGAAGGCTATAAGGTCGGCGTCATTGACTCCACTACCTATGAAGAAGCCAACTCCCGTCTGCCTAACTGGATTAAACAGCGTTCACGCTGGGTCAAGGGCTATATGCAGACCTTCCTGGTGCATAGCCGCCATCCGCTCAAATCTATCAAGGCTATGGGTTTCTGGCGCTGGCTGGGTTATGCCTGGCTCATCGGGGGTACCCCGATAAACTTTCTGCTCTTCCCCATTATGTGGGCGCTTTTCATCGCGTCTATCTTTATTAATGTCTACGGCAACATCCATATCCCGGACGCTTTGTTTTACCTTTCAGCCTTCAACCTGTTTATTGGCAATGCCATCGCCATCTTCATTGCCGTGCTGGGGGTTTTCTCCCGTAAGTATTTTAGTCTGTTGCCCTATGCCCTCTTGAGCCCCGTTTACTGGCTGCTCCAATCAATCGGGGCTTATAAAGGTCTTTGGCAATTGATATCTAAACCGTTCTACTGGGAAAAGACCGCTCACGGTTTGACGAAATATAAGCCTATTCTCTAAAGCCTCTCCCGCTTACGGTTAGCTAAACCCAGCCCGGCTATGATATGATTTTTCTGGTACTTGATTTCGAAAAAACATGATATCTCAAATAGCCGGCCTGGTTACCCGAACCGAAGGACGTAAATTCCGCCGCCTTAGTCCTATTACAGATGCAGTTAAGTGGAGTAAGCCGGAAACGATATCGCTTTACGTTCATATACCGTTCTGTCGCTCGCTGTGCCCGTTTTGCTGCTTCAACCGCTACCTTTTTGATGATGGCCTGGCGCGCCGTTATTTTAACGACCTTAAGCGCGAACTGGAGATGTACCGGGGAGCAGGGTTTTAATTTTAACGACGTCTACTTTGGCGGCGGCACGCCAACCGTATTAATGGATGAGCTTGGCGGGTTTATTACGCACTTAAGAAAACAATTTGATATAAAACAAATATCCCTGGAAACAACCCCGCGCGAATTAACGCCCCAGAATATAAAACTACTCAAGGACTTCAGTATTAACCGGCTTTCGATTGGCGTCCAGAGCTTTAATGAACAGGTTCTCAAAACCATGGGAAGAATCAACGGGCCTGCCGACGAGGTCAAGAAGCGATTATTAAAAGCCGAAGGTCAGTTCGACACGTTGAATGTGGACTTTGTCTTTAATTTCCCGGGGCAGACGGTTGAACAGTTCGCGGCGGATGTAGCGGCGTTCAAAGAGTTGGGCATCGACCAGGCGACGTTTTATCCGCTGATGGCATCGCCGCATAAGAAGGACGCTATGGAGCGGCGGTTCAACCGGGTGGATAATTCACGCGAACAGCGGTTTTACAGCATTATACAGGAACAGCTCTATCACGGCGGCTATAAAGCATCAACAGCCTGGTGTTTTTCCCGCGGCGAGCGTCTGATTGACGAATATATTATTGAATCGGACGACTATCTCGGCATTGGTTCAGGTTCGGTGAGTATCCTGCAGGGGAATTTCTATGTCAATTCCTTCTCGCTGGAACGCTATCACGACATGACTGCCTCTGGTAAATTACCCATCGTCGGCTGGCGTGAGTTATCTGGAAAAGAAAAAATGCGCTACTATCTTTTAACCAAGCTCTTCGGGCTGAAGGTGGATAAAAACGCCTTCCGGCAACGCTTTAGTGATGAGCTGGGACGCAAGCTTTGGCTGGAACTGGCTTTTTTCAAATGGGGTGGTGTGGTTGAAGGCAGCGACGTTTTACGCGTAACCGAAAAGGGCATGTACCCGGTGAGCGTTATGATGAGGGAGTTTTTCGCGGCCCTGAATACCCTGCGTGAATACCATATCGAGTGCCAGATTTAGTTTTACTTGACCGCCACATATATACCGGCGGCGCCGAAAAATAGGGGGCGGTATTTCACCTCGCGGAAGCCTGCCGACATCAACAAATCTTTAACTTCCCCGGGAGAATAGAACCTTATCATTGATTCGGCCAGGTAGCGGTAAGCGCCGATATTGCCGGAAAGAATTATCCCCAACGGTTTTACAAAAACCCGTATATAAAAGTGTGAACAGGCGCGGATAAAGCTATTCTCCGGCTGACTGCTTTCCACGATGACATAGCGGCCGCCGGGTTTTAGAACCCTCAACACCTCGGCGAGGTGGGACTGGCAAACCGGATTTTTATAGGTTAGATTACGGAAGGCGAAAGATATCGCCGTGACATCGAATGTAGAATCGGGGAAGGGCAGGTGGGAGGCTTCGCCCTCGATAAAGCGTACGCGTTTCCCGACCCCGGCTTTTTCTGCCTTTTCCTTGGCTATCTCCAGCATTGGCGGACTATAATCCAGTCCGGTAATTTCGGTATCTTTATTTGCCAGCCGGGCCATGCTGATGGTCAGGTCGCCTGTGCCGCAGCCGATGTCCAGAACACGGTGGGGCTTTGTTTCGAGGCATGCCAGCGTCGCCAACCGACGCCACCTTTTATCCATCCCGATGGTGATAATGTGGTTTACCAGGTCGTAATGTGGTGGGACGGCGGTGAATATATTATGCAGCGGAGGTTTCGGGGAGGGTAGGGAATTTGACATAATGTTATCCTAAGAAGTGCGCTATCACGTAACCGATGCCTAACAGCAGTTGCGTCAGCAAGACATTCATAACGTTGGCCGCCATACCGGGCATTAGTTTCTCGGGTTTATCGCTTCGTAAAGCTCCGTTAATCGCTCGAATACTTAAGGGCAGCGATAACAAAGCCAGCAGTGACCAGACGGGCATCACTCTGGTTGCAACCCAGGCAATTATCCAAAGATACACGCCAATATTAACGTAGAAATAAACAAGGGCTGCCGACTTTCGTCCGATGGCGATGGGCAGGGTTTTACGGTTAGCTATTTTGTCGGCGTCGACGTCGGGGAATTCATTGAGCAGCAGCAGGTTATGTACCAGGAAGGCGGACGGCACGCAGGCAACCGCTGCCTGCCAGGTATAAGCCCCGGTTTGTATGAAATACATACCCAAAATAGGCAGAGCGCCTAGTCCGGCTCCCGCCGCCCATTCCGGCCAGGGTTGCTTTAGGATAACGGGACTGTAGAGGACGATGAAGAAAGCGGCTATAAGCAGTAAAGGCAGCAGCTGCCAGCCGCTGATGACGACAAAGTAAATACCGATGGGCACTGCCAGCACAAAGCATCCAATGCCCAGCCAGAGGACCTGGCGGGGCGTTAGCAAATTGGCGGGGAGTATACCGCTGCCGCCGCTGAAAGGCGTGCGCTTGGCGGCCTGGTCTATCCCGCTGCGGAAGTCGAAATAGTCATTCAGGATATTGACGCTGGCATGAGCCAACACCAGCCCGAAGCCGGCCAACAAGGCGTGCCAGATGATGACGTTGCCGTAATACCAGGCAATAGCCGTACCGAGAAAAGCTAAAATGAAGGAAAGGATGAGGAACTGCGGACGCGTCTCCAGAAGCCAGAATCTTAATTTATTCAAGATTTATCTCCTGGCGTGATTATACCATTTTAACTTTATCATCTGCACCAGTGAAGGCTCTATTTTGAGCCGGAAAACCGACCGGAGTAATTTGGCTGCATTGCATGTTAAAAAAATTAACAGTCCGAATTATTGTCAGAGACGAAGCGGATAATGATATAATTCCTTAGATAATCACTAAATAGAGTATTATTAAAAATGCCGAAAACGCCGAAGGACTTTACCGAGTTAACCAGCGCTCAACTGAATGAGCTCATGGCAGGTATGGGCGAACCTGTCTACCGGGCAAAGCAGTTAATGAAGTGGGTTTATCGTAATATGGCAATGGATTACGAGGAAATGACCGACCTACCGCTGGCTTTGCGCCAAAAACTAAGCAGCGAACTAAAGTTGCACAGTTTACGCGTTATCAAGCAAGTAACTGGTAAAGACGGCACGGTCAAAGCCCTCTTTAGCCTCCCCGACGACAAGACCATCGAATCGGCGCTCATGTATTACGATACTGAGAAGGGCGAAGGACGTCATACGGTCTGCGTTTCCACACAGGTCGGCTG
>CAIWTG010000076.1 GCA_903915565.1 uncultured Chloroflexota bacterium | reverse complement strand
ATCCCCTTAACGGCTTACCTACGGTGCTGCTAAGCGCCCACGGCAACAGAACTAATAACCGCAGCGTGTAAAGGTGAAGGGCGAACGTATATAATAAGGACATTATACGTTAAAGGGGCGTGCTGAAAATGGCTAAAAAGACGATGACTAAAAAGACTCTGGAGAAAATAGATACCAAAGTGCAGGAGACCCTGGCCAGGCTGGACGTGGATATGGTTGGGGTAGTACGCATTGATGCACTAAAGAAAAATAAACTCGCCCAGGCGGCGCAAAAATTACTGCCCTCGGTTAAGTCAATCGTCGTTTTCGGGATGGAAATTTATCCGGAATTCCTGGAGTTGACGTCACCGGAGAGGGCGATGGGAACGCCTAATTTGAACGAACTCTTAACCCGGCACAACGAATATTTACGCGGCCGTTTGCTCAAAGCAGGTTACGACGTCGCCAAAGCGTCGCATCAAGCAGGGTTAAAAGCACTGCCATTGCCAGCGTTAGGTCCGGCGGTGGATGGGAGGTTTTTAGAGGCGGTGATACCCTACAAACAAACAGCCGAGGCGGCAGGTCTGGGTAATATTGGAATGAGCAGCCTGCTGATAACTGAAAAATACGGCCCCAGGGTACAACTTACGTTGTGTCTGACCGAAGCGGTTTTAAAGTCTACAGCCGGTAAACCACAAAAGAACTGCCGGTACTGTAATGTATGCGTCGTTAAGTGCCCGGCCAAAGCTTTAGGCCGCCCTAAAGCCGGGGAAGCTTATGCGCTGAATAAATACGCCTGCCGTACTTACGTCGAAGCTGCCGGCGGCTGCTCCGAATGTATGCGGGTTTGCCCTGTGGCTTCGCCGCGGTATCAATAAAAAGGAGATTTCATGGACTTACTCACCACAACGATTAATAATATCAAACCTCTCGATAAAGAAGCGATGGCGGCGGCGCGTCAACGGCAGAACGACCTGACTAAACCCGCGGGCAGCCTGGGCAGACTTGAAGAATTGTCCATCCAGATAGCCGGCATCCAGGGTAAAGCCAAGCCGCAGATAAAAAATAAAGCGATGATAACCATGGCGGGCGACCACGGTGTGGTGGATGAAAAGATAGGCAACTGGCCTCAAGAGGTAACCGCCCAGATGGTGGAGAATTTTTTAAGGGGCGGGGCGGGGATTAACGTCTTGGCGAAACAAGCTGGAGCGAGAATCGTCTTTGTGGACATGGGCGTCGCCAGTGACCTTAAGCCTGATAAACAGCTCATCGTAAAAAAAGTAGACTACGGCACGAAAAACATCTGCAAGAGTCCGGCAATGACCGACGAACAGGCTGTAAAATCCATCGAGTCCGGTATAGAAATCGTTAATGATGAATTTAAAAAAGGCCTCGACATCGTCGGCACCGGCGACATGGGCATTGGCAATACGACAGCCAGCAGTGCCATCTTCGCCGCCCTGTCCCGCAAGTCGGTGGAGGAAGTAACGGGGCGGGGCACTGGTTTAAGCGACGAACAGCTCACCCACAAAATAGACGTCATCAAACGCGCGCTGGCGCTGAATAAACCCAATCCTCAAAAACCGCTGGAAGTGCTGGCAAAAGTTGGCGGATTTGAAATCGGCGGGTTGGCGGGAGTAATGCTGGGAGCGGCGGCACAAAAAGTGCCGGTCGTAATTGACGGTTTTATTTCCGGGGCGGCGGCATTAGTCGCGATGGCCCTGGCACCGCAGATGAAGGACTATATCATCGCCGCACACGTATCAGCAGAGGCAGGCCACACCGCCATGCTGCAATATTTGGGCCTCAAACCGTTGTTAAACCTGGAAATGCGCTTGGGCGAGGGCACCGGCGCGGCGTTGGGGGTTATTATCGCTGAGGCAGCCGTCAGGACGCTTAACGAAATGGCGACCTTTGCCGAAGCGGGAGTATCAGAGGGAGAATAGGGATATTACCAGTTTTTTAGCCGCCGTACAATTATTAACCAGCATCCCGTTGCGTATTAAGCGCGAGCTTACCGCCAAACAGTTGGGGCAAGCCACCGCCTGGTTTCCGCTGGTGGGGTTAGGTATTGGCGGAATTTTGGCGGGACTGAATTGGGTTATTAACCTAATTTTGCCGCCGTCAGTAACCAACGTTCTGCTCATCATAGCGTTGGTAATTATCACCGGTGCGATGCACCTCGATGGACTCTCCGACACCTGCGACGGCATTGCGGGACACAAGACCGTCGAGGAAAGATGGAAAGTAATGCACGATAGCCGGGTGGGGGCTTTTGGGGTGGTGGGCATCGTGCTGATATTACTGGCGCAGTACGTTGCTTTAAGCAATATGCCAGCCGGAAAAATGACCCCGGTGCTTCTCTTCATGCCCGTAGTCAGTCGGTGGGCGATGGTCTACGCCATTTTCGCCTATCCTTACGCCCGCCCCACCGGACTTGGCAAAGCGTACAAGGAGGCAACGGGTTGGGTGCAGTTGACGGTAGCTACAGTCATCATGTTAGGTATTGCGGGCGGGCTTTATCCGCTATTTAACGTCGGCGGATTTTTGCTGTTCGGTGGGGTACTGATAATCACCACCGCCCTGGCTTTTTATTTTAAGTACAAGTTCGCCGGGCTGACAGGCGATACATACGGCGCGATTAATGAAATAGCCCAGGTAATGGCGCTGATATTCGTGATTATCATCTTCAAGGCAGCGCCGAGTTTACTTTAAAGGAGCAGCAATTTGAAAAGGATACTCTTAACCGGAGGTGCGCGGAGCGGTAAAAGCAGATTAGCACAGGAACTCGCCGTTGAAGCCGGCGGACAGGTGCTGTTTGTGGCGACTGCCACCGCCGGTGATGATGATATGCGGAAACGCATCGAAGGCCACCGCCAAGTCAGGCCCAAAGATTGGAAAACGCTGGAAGCAACCATACACCTCGGCCGCCAGATTGCCCAAAATAACGTCGGGTTTAAGACCATTATTATCGACTGCATTACCCTGCTGATTAACAACATCTTCGAACAATACGGCGCCAACGCCAAAGCGGAGACGGTGGAAAAAGCCGTCGTTGAAGAAATAGAAGAACTCGTCGACTGTATGAAAAAATCGCGGGCGAACTTTATCATCGTCACCAATGAAGTGGGACTGGGAATTGTTCCGGGAGACCCGGTCAGCCGCCTCTACCGTGACCTGTTGGGTAAAGCCAACCAGGCACTGGCAGCGAGGGTTGACGAAGTATTTTTACTGGTCGCAGGTATACCAATCAAGGCTAAATAAGCCTGGAGTTACTTTCTTAACCTTATTGACAGTTCAAACACAGTAGTGTAATATGTTAAGTAGAAGCCCTAACCGTGAAACGATAGGGCGATTTTTTTTCAGAGGTGAATAAAATGCCATATTACATGATGTTAACCAAGTTAACCGACCACGGAAGAAAAACAATGATGCGGAATCCCGGCAGACTCTGGGAAGTCAATAAAGAGGTGGAGGAGATGGGAGCTAAAATCATCTCGCAGTACGCTCTACTCGGCGAGTGGGACTTCGTCAATATCCTGGAAGCGCCTAATAACACCGTCATTGCCAGAGTTGCTTCGTCGTTGGGCTCTCGCGGCACTCTGGAGCCGTTGACCTTGACCGCCATCACCGTTGAAGACCTGATTAAAGAAATCCAGATGGCCAAAGCCTTAAGCGATAAATAAAAAATCGATATCATCCAATTTAGTAACAATCAAACCACACCCGCGGAGAAACACTTTTAAGTAGACCTCCCGGGTGTGGTATTGTTTAAGGGCGAGGCGAACAAATGCCGGATAAGTCTTTAAAGTGGTACCGCCAGCTTGCCGATAGGAAAAGCAGACTGGAAACAGGTTTTTTCCTCGTTGAAGGAGAGAAAGCCATTAAGCAAATTGTGGCCAGCCAGCCGGAGGCTATAACCGAAGTAATATCGGTAGAAGCACCGCCGTCTGCCTTCCGCAGTTATCCGCAACGCACTGTTAGCCCCAGCCAATTTCAATACATCAGCAGCGTACAGACGCCGCAGGGAATCCTGGCAGTAGTGAAAACCCCCCATGATATCTATTCCCCCAGTATACCTAAAGATATCGGCAGCCACATTCTACTTCTGGAGGACATCCAGGACCCCGGCAACGTGGGAACGCTTATTCGCACCGCCGCCGCCTTAGGATATAACGGAGTAATTTTGACGGAAAGCTGCGCCGACCCTTTAGGTCCCAAGTGCGTGCAGGCGAGTGCCGGAACCGTTTTATCTTTGTGGCTGCGCCGGACATCGCAATATCTGGAAGCCATTAAATCGTTAAAAAGTAATAATTATAAGATAGTCGCCGCCGAAGTGAAGGGCGCTGATGACCCTGCCATATTGGCAAAACAGGAAAAACTGGTACTGGCGCTGGGCAACGAAGCCGCCGGGCTTTCTCAAGCGCTTTTAGAGACAGCCGACTATCGCGTACGGGTACCTATCGCGCCGGAAAAAGCCGAAAGTCTTAATGTAGCCACCTGCGGGGCGATATTGATATATTTAAGTCAGAGCTAAAGCCCCTACTTATCCATGCCGCGCTTAAGACCGCGCATGTAGGACATCTCGCCGGTGTGCGAGGCAGCGTGACTAACTAGTATAGAAAACACTACCGCCAGCGGCATCGGACCAAAGCGCATTTCAATCTTTTTATCAAAATCTGCCGGTTTAAGCGTTTTCAGATAAGCTAAAGTATTCTTGTGAACTGCCGCGCCATAATCCAGAATAGCCTTAAGCTTGGGTACTTTGAAAGCGTCAACCTGCTCCGGACCAGAAAAATGAGCGGTTTCCACGTTGGCCGACAGGCCGACCTTTTCGTACCACTTAGCCGTCTCCCAAAGCTCTTTTTTGCCATTGACCATGTGGTTGATAAATGCGTCCTCGGTCTTGTAGACGTGGAAGAGGATTAAGCCGATGGTGTTACAGCCGCTCTTGGGCTGCCACTCAATTTCTCCCTGCTTCAAGGTATCGACGGTTCGCTTAATGCTCTGGTCGGCGCCGTCTAGCTGCCCCTTAATAAATTCTTTGACTTCCATTATTTGCCTCCTGAAATAGTATAAAAGGTATCCTATTTTGTATTATAGTTAGGAAGGCGGGGATAGTCAACCGATATATCGT
>CAIWTG010000075.1 GCA_903915565.1 uncultured Chloroflexota bacterium | reverse complement strand
AGGCTTACTGGAATTGCCTGAAGCCATCAGCCAGGCGCATTACCCGGAGAATGATGCAACGAAAGATAAAGCGCGCACCCGGCTGGCTTTCGATGAGCTTTTCCTTTTACAACTGGGTGTGATGAAGAAAAAGCGAGACTTCCAGGAATCAAAGCCCGGCACGCCATTAGAAATTAAAGAAGATTTATTGACAACATTTTTAACGTCGCTGCCGTTTACACTGACGGCGGCGCAGAGCAAGGTGCTGGGTGAAATAAAATCGGATTTAGCCAAAACGACACCGATGTGTCGGTTATTGCAGGGCGAGGTGGGCAGCGGCAAAACGGTGGTGGCGACGGCGGCGCTATTGCTGGCGGCGGCGAACGGTCTACAGGGGGCATTCATGGCGCCGACAGAAATCCTCGCCGAGCAGCATTTTGCCACAATTTGTCAGTTGTTAAGCAAACTGGGCAAGGAAGAGGGGGAGGGCAACGTCCGCAGTTTTAAAGGCATTTTAGATAATCCCATCACCATCGCGCTGCTCATCGGGGACATTAAACAGGCGGGCAAGAAGCAGATTCAAAAGCAGGTGCAGGCCGGCGAAATCGATATCGTCATCGGGACACACGCCCTGGTGCAAAAGGGATTAGAGTTCGCCAACCTGGGACTGGCGGTAGTGGATGAGCAGCATCGCTTTGGGGTAGAACAGCGTTCGGCGCTGCGGGAAAAAGGATTCAATCCGCACATGCTGGTCATGACCGCTACGCCGATACCGCGCACCCTCGCATTAACGCTTTACGGAGACCTCGACCTTTCGGTAATAACCGAACTGCCGCCGGGACGTCAAACAGTTAAGACCAAGTGGCTCAAGCCGGAGCAGCGCGAGAGCGCTTATGCCTTCGTGCGCAAACAGGTGGGCGAAGGACGGCAGGCTTTCATCCTCTGCCCGCTGATTGAAGAATCGGAGGCGATTGAGGCGCAGGCGGCGGTGGCGGAATACGAGCATTTATCTAAAGAGGTTTTCCCCGACCTGCGGGTGGGGCTATTGCACGGCAGGCTTGCGTCGGCGGAAAAGGATAAAGCAATGGGGGAGTTTAGAGCAGGGCGACTGGATATTTTAGTCTCGACGCCGGTGATTGAAGTGGGCATCGATATTCCTAACGCTACGGTGATGTTCGTGGAGAGCGCCGACCGATTTGGGCTTTCACAGCTGCACCAGTTTAGAGGAAGGGTGGGGCGGGGTAAAGAGCAGAGCTACTGCATGCTACTGGCGGAAAATCCCTCAGAGGTAGGGCGGCAACGGCTTGACATAATAGAGAATACCTACGACGGCTTCAAGCTGGCAGAAGAGGACCTAAAGATGCGGGGTCCGGGAGAGTTCTTCGGGACACGGCAGAGCGGCATCCCTGATTTACGCATGGCCAAAATGTCGGACGTAGCGATACTGGAGCTAGCGCGCAATGAGGCGATAGCCATGTTTAAGACCGACCCCGAGATGGGTAAAGCGGAGCATAAAGCGCTGGCGCAGGAAATGGCGCGCGTCTGGACTAATGCAGGGGAGTGGAGCTAAAACTGGATTTTAGAAAAATTGATTAATTGTGGTATACTCTATGCCGAATGGCAAAAACGATATTATCGCTCCTGCCTTAAAGAGTTTATTGAACAACAAATTCGCTAAAGTAATCGTTAATCCCGCGGCGGGCGCCGGCAAGACAGGCAAGCTCTGGCCGCGGATAATGAACTCGTTACAGAAAGCTGGATTACTTTTCGAGCACGCCCTGACCGAAGCGCCGGGCCACGCCATCGAGCTGGCCAAGGCAGCCGCTAAAAAAGGCTATGACATGATAGTATCCGTGGGCGGCGACGGCACCATTCACGAAATCGTTAACGGATTGTACGCCTCCGGCCACCTTAAAGACAACGTACTGGGCATAGTCGAGACGGGGACGGGCGGCGACTATATCCGCACTACCGGCAACGCTCACGATTATGAAGAAGCCTGCCAGCGTTTAATCCATCCCCAAAAGCGCACCGTGGACGTGGGCATAGTGGAATATACCAAGAACGGCGGCACGGAGGAGCGGCTTTTCGTGAATTTTGCGGGCATGGGCATTGATTCGGAAATCGTCCGCCGGATGACGCAGCAGTATAAAAAACTGGGCAGTTTATCTTCCTACCTCATGGGGATGATGACCAGCCTGGTGGCATATCGTAATCGCCATATCTCAATCACCATAGACGGCCAGACCCGGGAAGCGCGGATTTTAACGGTGATAATGAATAATGGGAAATACGGCGGCGGGGGGATGTATACGGCACCGCAGGCCGACCTCGCAGATGGTTTTTTGGACGTCATGGTAGCCGGCGACTTAAGCAAGCCGGAATTTTTATGGTCGCTGCCGCGTTTGTATAAAGGCACACACCTGACACACCCCAAAGTAGATTCCAGGAAAGCCAAAGAGATTGAAGTTAAATCTTTAGATGGGAAGCTGTTTTTACAAGCTGACGGAGAACTGCTCGGCGAGGTGCCGGCGCGCTTTAGAATACTGCCGGCGGCGCTCAATATCGTCGTTTAGACTGGTGCATTAACGAGCCATGGTTAATCGAGTAAAAAAGATATACCAATCAACCGGAAAGAAGATATCCTATCTGCTCATTGCCCTCGTGTCATTCATTACCATCGATGGGCTGCTGACGCAATACCTGGTATCACAAAGCGACTTTAAAGAAGCAAATAGGTTTATGGCACCACTGGTTAACCAGCCTAGTTTTTTAATTATCAGAATCGTCGGGGCAATCCTTTGTGCAGTACTTTTATGGGATATAAACCGGCGCTTTCCTAAAGCAGGACTGATAGTAACCTGGATTGCGGTTATAGGCTGCGGCGCGATAGTTGTCTGGAATACTAGTCTAGCGCTGCTAACTTAGCGTCAGCCTCGGTATACTGGCGGCGCCGCCAGAGCGGTATCTCCGGCGGTATAACGTCGACGAACTCAATTTCCCGCGGCAATTTGTAGTCAGCCATACGCCCCTGGCAGTACTGCCTTAATTCGTGGTCGGTGACGACGGCGCCGGGCTTAAGACGCACCCAGGCTTTTATCGTCTCGCCGCGCACTAAATCTATAACGCCGCCCGCTTTAGCCTCCGCCACAGCGGGATGTGTCTCCAGAACCGCCTCGATGTCGGAGGGGAAGATATTTTGACCCTTAAGGACAATCATGCGGCGCTGACGGGCGGTAATAAAGAGATAACCCTCCTTATCCATCCAGCCGACATCACCGGTGTGGAGCCAGCCGTGTCTCAAGACACTGGCGGTTAACTCGGGATGGTTCCAAAAGCAGGTCATCACTGGCCCGCGCAGGACAATTTCACCTTCCGTACCGCTGGGGACCTCTTTATCACTCTCGTCAAAGATTTTCATCTCCCAACAGCGCAGGGTCTTACCCGATGATCCGATTTTGCCCGTGCCATGGATGGGCATGGCGGTGCAGTGGCAAATGGACTCCGTCTGACCATAGATATCGCGGATATCTATATTAAAGTACTGCCTGAACTGCTTGATGACGATAGGCTCCAGCGGCGCGCCGCCGCTGGCGAGGAGCCGCAGTGAAGAAAGGTCGTATTTAACGCCGACGCGCCTGGCGACATTTATCATCAGGGAATAGATATAGGGCACGCCGCAATAGACGGTGCCTTTTTCCCGCTCAATTGTTTCCATAAAGCTCTCGATGGAACGACCTGTCCCAGCCACTATCACAATTTTATTGCCGGTGTAAATTGAAGCCAGCAACACGGCCACCAAGCCGAAACAGTGGTACATGGGGAGGGCAAAAAGCATAAAAACGTCGTTCTCCGTCTGCTCGAAGGTTTCGATGGAACTGACAACTTCGGTGATGAGATTGCGGTGTGAAAGCGCCACGCCATGGGGGTGAAAGGTGGGGCCACCGGTATAAGAGATGAGAGCAATATCATCTGGGTTGATTTTTGCTTTCACCGACCCGGACGAATTATCCGCCAAAATTTTATCGTATTTAAGGTATTGCCCCGGAGCGGTTTCGCCGACGGTGATAATGTGGTTAAGGGAGGGGCTCTTCGGCAGGGCTTTGAGCAGCGATTCCAGCAGAGCGTCTTCACTCACGACGAGGACGGGCGTGCAGTCATTAAAGAGGCTGACCAGCTCATCGGCGACGTAGCGGGTATCCAGCGGCACGGCGATGGCGCCGACCTTCATGATGCCAAAGAAAACGGCGACGAACTCGGGGCTGCTGTTCTGTAACATCGCCACACGGTCGCCTGTTTTAATCCCCAGTTTGAGCAGGGCATTAGCGAACCGGTTAGAATTTTCATCCAAAGCGGCGAAGGAGATATGGCTTTCGCCGTAAACCAAAGCCGTTTTAGCGCCGATGCGTTTAGCGGTATTTTCCAGTATGGTGCCTAAAACAATTGTTTGTGACATAGTTTTGTGGGATATTCCAGTATAGCAAACCCGCGGTATTTTTGAAAAGCGAGATATTTCGCGGTTGCCCGTGATAAAGCGCCCGATAATAGTGTATAATGGGGCTGGTACCAGGGATACATCAGGGATATTGATGGAAACAAGTTTATATTTTATCGTACCAATCATCATCATCGCCCTGGCATTTGACTTCACTAACGGCATGCACGATGCCGCCAATTCTATTTCCACCATCGTTTCCACACAGGTTTTAACGCCGCGCATGGCGGTTATCTGGGCCGCGTTTTTCAACTTTATCGCCTTCCTGATTTTTGGAACGGGCGTGGCGGCCACCATCGGCAAGGGCATGGTGGATATCAATATCGTTACCCCCGCCGTCATCCTGGCGGGGCTGCTCGGCGCGATTGCCTGGAACCTGATTACCTGGTACTTCGGGCTGCCCAGCAGCTCATCTCACGCACTCATCGGCGGGTATGCGGGGGCGGCGATTGCTAAAGCGAACGGTTTCGGGGCAATTATTTTTGCCTTAAATTGGGACAATGCCTGGGTCAAGATGCTTGTTTTTATCATCCTGGCGCCACTAATCGGCTTGATAATGGGGATGCTGCTGAAAATCATCACGACCTGGATTATCTACAGACAAAGTCCAGCTGCCATAAATAAATGGTCGCGCATCGCGCAGCTATTTTCTGCGGCAGCCTTCAGCTTGAGCCACGGCAGTAACGACGCGCAAAAGACGATGGGCATTATCGCCAGTCTGTTGGTGGCCGGCGGCATCAATACGCAATTCAGCGTACCGCTCTGGGTGGTTTTAAGCGCCCACGCCGCGATTGCGCTGGGTACATTAACCGGCGGGTGGCGCATCGTGAAGACGATGGGGCAGCGCATCACGAAATTGAGGCCGATAGACGGCTTTTGCGCGGAAACGGCGGCGGCATCCAGTATTTTCCTGGCCACCCATTTGGGCATACCCGTCAGCACTACCCACGTAATCACCGGGGCGATATCGGGGGTGGGGTCGGTACAGAGGGTTACGGCGGTGAGGTGGGGCGTAACACTGCGCATCGTCTGGGCGTGGATTTTCACCATCCCGGCGGCGGCTGCCATCGGGCTGGCGCTTTATTATCTTATACACATTTTTATCTAGCCGCTAAGAGGGTATCTTGTGGAAGGCCAGACCGGCCAGCGTCACCAATATGGCGTTAGCACCATGACAGTTACTGCTACCTAATAATGCGGCTAAAAGACGTAGAGGCAAGGGTAACTAACACTGCCGTCGCCAGCACCGTGATACCAAAGTCCAGGGCCAAATGGCTGTAGTCTGCGGTAACCAGCAGCGCCCGCATGGCATCAACGATGTAGCTAAGCGGGTTAATACGGGCTATCACCTGCAGCCAGGTAGGCATGATATCAACCGGGTAGATGGCGCTTGAGGCAAAGAAGAGGGGCATCATAATAGCTTGGCCGATGCCCATAATACGCTCCCTTGTTTTAAAGAATGAAGCGAGGAAGATGGACAGGCCGGAAAAGCACATGCCGGTGAGAATAATAATGACAATAACACCAATAATACTAACTGGGGTCATGATCAGTTGGACACGGATGATTACTGCCAGGATAAACACCACCAATGCTTGTATGACCGACCGTACCCCGGCGGAGAGAGTTTTGCCGAGAACAATGCTATAGCGCGGTATGGGGGTGGACAGCAGTTTGTGCAGCAGTCCCATATCTCGATCCATGACCATGTTAAACCCGTAAAAGATGGCGACGAAGATGACTGATTGAGCCAATACACCCGGAGTAAGGAACTGAAGATAGGTGTATCCTGCCGGTATAGAACTGGACATCAGATTTATCTTGGACATAACCTGCCCAAAGACGAGCAGCCACAGTATCGGCTGTATCGCCCGGATGAATACCTGTGATGAATCGTGCCATATCTTCCTCAACTCGAAATCGGTGATAGTGAAGATATCGGTGAATAGTCGGATTACGTTCATTTAGCCATGCCTCCTCTCCGTTCTACGGACGGCTCTCGTTGTCTGCCACGTCAGGTCACCCTCACCGATACGTTTACCGGCATATTTCAGGAAGACATCATCCAAAGTGCCTTCTTTCAGCGAGACGGATGTAGTACTGACGCCATGGTTTTTTAACTTATCAATAATCTCGGGTATCTTCTTTTCTCCATTATCAGCCACCAGGTCACAATCGTGATCCTGGGACTGGGGCAGGAGCTGATAGCCAAGTTGTTGTAGTACCTGGCGGCAACTTGAATTATCCGAGGTGATAGTGATAATATCGCCGCCTAGCTCTGTCTTGAGCTTGGACGGAGGGCCGGTAACCACAATTTTACCCCCATTCATAATGGCAATACGGTCGCAGAGAAAGTCAGCCTCGTTCATGTCGTGGGTAGTGAGTAGAATGGTCGCGTCAAACTCGTCCCGTAATTGCTGGATATAATCCCATACCATCCGTTTTGCTACCGGGTCGAGGCCAATGCTTGGCTCATCGAGAAAGAGCACCCTGGGGCGGTTGACCAGCACCTGGCCTATTTCCAGGCGCCGCATCATTCCTCCGGAATAATTTTTTGCCAAATCATTAGCCTTTTCGGCAAGATCCATGAATCGCATAACTTCCCGGATACGCTCCTTGCGTGCCGACCCAGCGACATGGAAGAGCCTGGCATAAAAAAGCAGGTTTTCATAGCCGGTGAGGTCACCATCCACCGAGACATCCTGGGGCACGTACCCGGATACTTCACGCGCCTGTTGTGGTTTCTTCAGGATATCGATGCCAGCGACCGTCGCCTTACCGTTCGTCACCGGTATAAGAGTTAGCAAACAACGGATGGTGGTCGTCTTCCCGGCACCGTTGGGGCCAAGAAGTCCGAATATTTCTCCTTTATCCACGTGGAAAGATACAGTGTCCACCGCAGTAAATTGACCGAATCGTTTGGTTAGTCCGTCAACTTCAATCATGTTCATCTTTAGTTTGTCCTTTCCAGGTCTCCGTTGCTTTCACTAATGAGGTAAGCCCTTGGTCAGGTTTTGCACGATGCTTTGATTATCAGACATATTTATCTACTTTCCAGCAACGCTTGGTTGATTAATCATAGGCTTGGATTATTTATGCTTAGGCCGGCTTGAATGCGCCTCGGCAGCTTTGATGTAGAGGTGGAAGCCCTGCAAAATAGCATTAAGCTCGGCAGATGTCAGTCCGGTAAGTATTTCCGTGGTATGACCGATACGCCGCTCGCGAAGGTTGGCAATAGTGCTTTCGCCTTTTTCTTTAACGCGTAATGTTAAACTGCGCCGGTCGTCGGGATTTTCAAGGCGGCTGACGAGGTCGTGCTCCACCAGACGGTCGATAATGCCGGTGACGTTGGCCGGGGTGACGCCGAGGGCGGCCGCTAATTTGGTTGAGTTGGTAGTTCCCTGGTTGGCGATGAAAAACAGGCTCTTGACCTGGGGGACGGTGAGGTTAAGCCCCATCCAGGCTTCCAGAGTATGCTCCCGCATATCGCGGTTAATCCGGCGCTGCAGCTCGACGATTTCTTTAATGAGTTCGGTCTTTTCCATGGCTTTTATCTTTTCCGGCAGGTTATTCAGGTAAAATAAATAGTTTAATCTACATTGATATTATATTAAGCATTAAGTAATAATGTCAATACCACATTGCGAGATGTTACTGAAATGTAATAAACGCTTAGCCGTTAAGCAGGGTGGAAATTTCTGCGGGGCTTAAGGGCCGCAACTCGCCCTCTTTAAGGTCGCCGAGGGTTAGGCGACCAACACGGACGCGTTTTAAAGCGGAAACCACGTGGTGCAGGTGCTCAAACATGCGGCGGACCTGCCTTTTCCTACCCTCGTGGATGATGACACTGTAGTTGAAGGGGAATTGAGAAATTTCTCTGATTTTAGCGGGGTGGGTCATGCCGTCTTCCAGCAGAACACCGCGCTGGAGTTGCTGTTTTTCTTCGCCGGTCAAACTGCCTTTGATAGCGACCAGGTATTCTTTTTCAAATTCGAATTTAGGGTGGGTAAGGCGATAAGTAAGGTCGCCGTCATTGGTGAGGAGAATGAGGCCGGTGGTATCAATATCCAATCTCCCTACGGGATAAAGCCGGTATTGCTTATATTTAGACGGCAGGATGTCCAGGACGGTGCGGCGGCCCTTGTCGTCGCTAACGGTAGAGACGATGCCCTCCGGCTTATTAAGCATGAGACAAATAACTCTATCGGGCTCAAGGTTGACGGGTTGTCCGTTAAACAGAATGCGGTCTTTAACAACGTCCACAGGTTGAGTGAACGATTCGGCTAAAACGCCGTTGACCTTGACCTTGCCCTGCTTGATGGCGTCAGCCATGCGCCGCCGGGAGCCGACGCCGGCTTCGGTGAGGGCTTTGATAAGGGGTTTGGTTGCCATTACTTAAGTATAACGCAGGGGAATATAGGATACAAAACTATGGTATAATCTGATTGAGTAAGACAGGAGAAAATAGACTGGAATCACTAGATTTAGCCCGCCAGGCCGTCAACGCCGCCAGCGATAAACAAGCCGGCAGCATCGTCCTATTAGATGTACGCGAAGTATGTAGCTTTGCGGACTATTTTGTTATCTGCTCCGGCGAGAGCGGACGGCAGCTTAACACTATCAGTGACGAGATTGAAAAAACCCTGAAAAAAGAGGGCGAACTGCCGCACCACCGCGAGGGTGGCACCGATTCCGGCTGGCTGCTGCTGGACTATACCGACGTAATCATCCACATCTTTGGCGCGGAAGAACGGGATTACTATAAACTGGATGAACTCTGGGAAGGCGCCAAAACGGTTCTAAAGATTCAATAATTAGCTGTAAAGTGCCCTTAAATAACAATTTAGACTTTTGTTAATTAAATCAAATCTAAGGAAAGGCCGCTTTCAATACCCGCAACGCTCTTAAGGTGACCCACTTGCTGGGTTGCCCTTTCTTTTCTTGTATCTCCGCCAACTCCTTGCCGGTTATATAAAGTCTCAGGGAGTTGTGGTACCAATAAAAGACTTTCTTTTCTTGTGTGTCCGCCAACTCCTTGTAGGTACGTTCCAGTAGCCAGCGTCCTTGTTGGTTTTGCTTACTGATGACCAGATCTAACGCGTTGGCTAACTTGGGATTCCTGGCTTGCTCCAGTGCTGCAAGGACCTCCAGGTTCTGAAGTATATCGGCTTCGCTGCGGAGAGGATAATAGAACTTGAACCAGGTTGAGCTGGGCCTGTTCCCGCTGCCAAAGGGGTAATCGGCGACTGCCGGGTCGTGACTCAACAGAAAGTCCACACCCCGTTTGATAGCTTCCTGCATATTCTTGGTCCGCTTTACCGGTGGTACTTTGTTCAAGGCAATCATCGCCTTGATTGCTCCCCAGGCGCATGGCAGATTAGCATTGCGTCCGGAACAGGCGAATGGAGGAGATGAGTTCCCAGACTTTTCGTAACGTTTGTTTGT
>CAIWTG010000074.1 GCA_903915565.1 uncultured Chloroflexota bacterium | reverse complement strand
TGTTGATTTACCTGGGGATTCCATTCTTCGGCGGGATGCTGACGCGCTTTATCTTTTTAAAGACTAGAGGACGCGAGTGGTACGAGACGAAGTTCATCCCCAAGATAAGCTGGATAACGCTGGCGGCGCTGTTGTTTACCATCATCGTGATGTTCTCGCTCAAGGGCAACTTAATCGTGCAGATACCGCTGGACGTGTTGGAAATAGCCGTACCGCTACTAATTTATTTTGTTATCATGTTTTTGGTGTCCTTCTGGATGGGGAAAAGGATTGGGGCGGACTACAGCCAGACAACTGCTATAGCTTTTACGGCGTCTTCCAACAACTTCGAACTGGCAATTGCCGTAACAATAGCGGTGTTCGGCATCGGGAGTGGGGAGGCTTTTGCGGCGGTTATCGGGCCGCTGGTAGAGGTGCCGGTGTTGATATCGTTAGTAAACCTGGCGCTCTGGTTCCAGAAGAAATACTGGCAGAAGAAGCAGCCAGCCTAAAGTTTATCTTAAGAAGGTATTAGCTCTGATTTCCGTGGCGATGGTGGAATCGGGGCCATGACCGGGGTGGACGATAGTTTCCGGTGGTAAGGTTAACAGTTTGGTCTTAATGCCCTTAATCAACGCGTTATAGTCGCCGTCAATAAGGTCGTAACGGCCGATGCCGTAGTTAAACAGCGTATCTCCGGTAAAGACGTGCCCCTCCCCCGCAAGGCTAATTCCGCAGGGCGTATGGCCGGGCGTATGCAGTACCTTGAAGTGCAGTCCTCCGATATCTATAACGTCGCCGTCGTTGAGGATTCTGGTAGGTTTGGGAGCACCCTCATAAGGCTTTTCGTAAACATAGCTGGGAGACTGGGGGAGGTATTTGGCGCACTCTTCGTGGGCAGCCAGTTCGGCTTTGGTTTTTTCCAGCACCTGTGCCGCCGCGCCCACATGGTCGGGGTGGCGGTGGGTTAAGACGATAAGTTTTATCTTAAGTTCAGCCTTTTCAACCGTCTTCATAATTTCGGGAGCATTAGCGCCGGGGTCAATAATCATCCCCTCTTTAGTCGCTTCATCCCCCACGATATAGCAATTGCTGGCATAAGGGCCGACGACGAGTTTACGAATTATCACGATATAAGTATAACGGAATTTGTTTTCCTGTGCATTCGATGTAAACAACAAGTCATAAACCCCTCCACGAGATACTTCGCTATGGTACGATGAACTCACCACAAGCGCTTAGTATGACAATAACTAATACTTCTTAAACCACTTGCTCCATTTCTCCCCATAAGTTAAACTTGATTAGTTAGTTTGTTAAGGGGGACATCTTGGCGGATATCCGACCGTTCCAGGGCATACACTACAACCCCACGGTGATAAAAAACCTGGCTAAGGTAATTTGCCCTCCATACGATATCATCAGCCCCCAAATGCAGCAGGAGCTTTACCAGCGCAGCGACTATAACTTCGTGCGCATTGAGTGGGGTAAAGAGCAGCCGCAGGACAAAGACTCTTTCAATAAATACACCCGCGCCGCCACCACTATGAAGACCTGGCTGGAGCAAAAAATCCTCGTGGCGGACGAAAAACCGTCGCTGTACGTTGACGAGCATAGTTTTACATACCGGGGCAAGACGCGGCGGCGTCGCAACCTCTATTGCCTGGTTAAGTTGGAGGACTGGAGCAAAGGAGTGGTCCGCCCTCATGAGGGAACACTCGCCAAAGCCAAGAGCGACCGTCTGACCATGCTCTGGACGCTCCAGGCGAACACCAGCCCTATCATGTCGCTTTATGAGGACGCCAGTAAGGCTATCGCCAGGGAACTCGATGCGCAATCTCATCATAAACCTGGTTTCAGCGCCGCCAACCTAAACGGCGAAAGCCACCGCATCTGGACGCTTGACGACGGCAAAGTAATTAACTGGATAGTAGCCAATCTGGCCAGTCAGCCTCTCTATATAGCCGACGGGCATCACCGGTACGAGAGCGCTTTAGCTTACCAGCGAGAAAAGCGAAGCAGCGCCCTGCAGGGGGTTATGGAGGCGCCTTACGACTACGTAATGATGACGCTGGTGGATATTGCCGACCCGGGTTTAGTCATTTTGCCGGCGCACCGATTAGTACGCGGCCTAACACAAGCGGCACTGGATGATTTAGCCGCCAGACTTAATAAATTTTTCATGATTATCGAATACCCTCTAGATAAGAAAAACTTAAATGCTCAAATATCCGGTCTGCTGGCGGGTGACGATACCAGGCTTATTTTATATGGCTTAAAGCCTGATTATTTAATGGTCCTTTCGGTGCGAGAACCGCAAGCCGTCCGCCCAATGTTCCCGGCATTCCACTCGAAAATTTACCAGCAGCTGGATGTCAGCATCGTCGACCATGTAATCCTGGAAGAGCTGCTCGGCATGACGCAGGAAAAAGCCGCCACTGGCCTCGACTATAATCACGACGCCGCGGAGTCCATCGCTAAAGTCATGGACGGCGAATTTCAGCTGTGTATCATCGTCAATCCCGTCAAGCCCGAAGCCATTAAAGCCATCGCCGACAGCGGCGACCGCATGCCGCACAAATCCACCTATTTTTACCCCAAAGTACCGGCGGGTTTGGTGTCTTACCGTTTCGCGTAAAAAGCCGCGTATTTTATCGATTTTTCCGGTCAAAATTACCGTATTTTTCCTATCGTTTTACGTTTGACGCTAATGAGGTCATATGATAACATTAAATTATATAGCTGGTCGGTTTCCGTCAAGTTGGGATATGCCAGCTTCAGGAGTTGCCGGCATGCTGGTTGAGGAAGAGTTAGCCAGGTTTTCATCCGCTAAAGAATCCGTGCTGTCCGTCGGCGTTTTTGATGGAGTTCACCTTGGTCATCAAAAGTTGATTGCCGAGTTGTTGCATCAGGCGGAAAAACGGGGGATGGTATCCGGCGTAGTAACCTTCCGGCACAACCCGGAAAAGCTGCTTTCGCACCGCAGCAAGCTGCCGTTTTTAACGGACATCAAGGAAAGACTGACGCTCTTAAAGCAGGCAGGCATGGCGATGGTGATTCCGCTTTCGTTCACACCGGAACTGGCGCAATTGAGCCCGCGGCAGTTCTTAACGCTGATGCAAAAGTATTTAAAAATGCGCGCCCTAGTTATCGGCGAGGATTTCGCCCTCGGTAAAGACCGCGAAGGCGATACGAAGAATTTGAAAAAACTGGGTAAAGAGATGAATTTTGACGTTATTATCGTGCCGCCGCTGCTAAAGGACGGCGAAGTCGTCAGCAGCACGACAATCAGGAAAGCGCTGGCTGACGCCGATATGGAAAAAGTCCGCAACTTGATGGGGCGTCCCTTTAAACTCGCGGGAAAAGTCGTTGCGGGATGTGGGCGCGGGGCGAGTCTGGGTTTCCCAACTGCTAACCTGGAGGTGGCTTCGGAACACGCGCTGCCGCCGGATGGCGTTTATACCAGTTGGGCGCGCCTTAATGGCAATAAATACGAGGCGATGACTAACATCGGGAAAAACCCAACCTTTGGGACAAATCAGCGCACAGTAGAAGCGTATTTGATAGATTATCACGGGGATTTATACGGCGCCGACCTGCAGCTCGACATTGTTGCCAGGCTGCGCGAAGAAAAGAAATTTAAAAACTCGGACGAGCTTAAAAAACAGGTCGCCGAGGATATACAAAAAGGCAAGAAAATACTCGATGCTAACTGCGTGAAATAATCAGGAGAAAATTTAGTGGATGATATAGAAAAACAGGTCGCCACTTATATGCTGAGTTCGGACTTCGGCGACCCGCAGATTAAAGAGCAGATGACCAAGGAGCTACGGCAGAGGCTGACTGAAGCTAAAAAGGAAAACCGCCCCCTGCGCGTCTACTGCGGCTATGACGTCACCGCCCCCGACCTGCACCTGGGACATACCATTACCATGCGCAAGCTGAAGCAGTTCCAGGACTTCGGGCATGACGTTAACTTCGTCATCGGTACGTTTACCACGCTTATCGGCGACCCCAGCGACCGCGACACCGCGCGCTCGGCGGCGATAGAAGAGAGAGTGAAACAGAACGCGCAGTCCTATGCCGAACAGGCTTTCAAAATCCTCGATAAGAAAAAGACCCAGGTACGGTACAACAATGATTGGTTGAGCAAGCTGACCTTTAAAGATGTTATCAACATGGCGTCATGCTTTACCGTGCAGCAGTTCCTGGTGCGGGACAGAATACAAAAGCGCCTGGAAAGCAACGACCCCATCTGGCTGCGCGAGTTCTTATATCCGCTGGCGCAGGGTTATGACGCCGTGCAACTAAAGACGGACGTACAGCTGGGCGCCACCGAGCAGTTATTTAACCTAATGGCGTGCCGTCGCCTCCAGGAGTTTTACGGGCAAAAGCCCCAGATATGCCTCACCTTCCCGGTGCTGGTGGGCATTGACGGCGCCGACCGCATGAGCAAGAGCCGGGGCAATTACATCGGCATTGATGAACCGCCGGAAACAATTTACGGCAAGACGATGTCCATCCCGGACAGCATCCTCCTGCAATATTACGAACTACTGACCGATATCACAGCCGAAGAGCTGGCAGAGTTGAAAAAACAGATTGAAAGCGGCGCCAACCCGATGTCGTTAAAGAAGCGACTGGCTTTTGATATCGTCAAACAATACCACGGCGAGCAAAGCGCGCAACAAGCCGAGGAGCATTTCGAAAAGACGGTACAGAACAAAGAGCTGCCGGACGAGATAGAAGAATATAAAATATCGGGGAATATCACCATCAGCCAGCTGCTGGCACAGTCCGGTCTAGCCGCCAGCCGCAGTGAAGCAATCCGCCTGATTAAACAGGGTGCAGTCACGGTTGACGGCAAGAAAATTGACGACGCCAACCAAAACGCCATTAAAAGCGTCACGATAAAAGTCGGCAAGAGACGTTATTTAAAAACCATTTAGGATAAAATACTTTCGAGGAGAAAAACCATGACACAGTTACGCGTTCCCGGCCCTACTCCCTGCCCACCAGAGGTATTAAAAGCCATGGGCTGGCAAATGGTCAACCACCGCGGTCCGGAGTTTCACGAACTCCTCACTGAAGTGACCGAGAACCTGAAAAAAGTCTTCCAGACCAAGAGCGACCTATTACTGCTGACCGGTTCCGGTACCGGCGGACTGGAAGCCGCTGTGGTCAACACAATGTCTCCCGGTGATAAGGTTCTTTCCGTCTCCATGGGCGTCTTCGGCGACCGGTGGGCAACCATCGCCAAGACCTTCGGGGCGGATGTAGTCAATTTGAAGGTGGAATGGGGCAAAGCCGCCGACCCGGACACTGTGAAGAAAGCTATTAACGATAACCCCGCTGTGAAAGCAGTCATGG
The DNA here is from genome assembly GCA_903915565.1 of uncultured Chloroflexota bacterium. Classification (GTDB taxonomy): domain Bacteria; phylum Chloroflexota; class Dehalococcoidia; order Dehalococcoidales; family RBG-16-60-22; genus RBG-13-51-18. The sequence goes on along the minus strand of CAIWTG010000074.1, from coordinate 3,523 downwards.
TGACCCATAATGAGACTTCCACCGGTGTCACTAACGATATGAAAGCCATATCCAAGGTAGTTAAAGATGCGGGGAAGTTACTGATTGTGGATTCCATCAGCGGCATGGGGTCGCTGCCTTTAGCCGTGGACGAACTGGGGGTTGACGTGGCCGTTTCCGGCTCACAGAAGGGCTGGATGGTGCCGCCCGGCATGGCGATGGTCAGCGTCAGCACGGCAGGTTGGAAGGCCCGCGAAACCGCCAAAATGCCCAATTTTTACTGGGACTTTGTCCGCGCCAAGAAAAACTACGATGAAAAGAAAGAAAATCCCTGGACGCCGGCAATCTCCATTGTCTACGCCTTTAAAGTCGCCCTCCAAATGATGCTGAAAGAGGGTATCGACAATATCTTTGAGCGGCACGCGCGCATCGGTAATTTAACCCGCGAAGGCATTAAAAAGCTGGGGCTGCCCCTCTTTGCCGACCCCGCCCATGCTTCCAACACCGTCACTTCCGTGGGCATTCCGGAAGGTCTGGACGGCAAGAAATTCCGCCAGATTTGCCGCGAAAAATACAAGGTCGTCCTGGCCGGCGGCCAGCAAACCCTCGACGGCAAAATATTCCGCATCGGTCACCTCGGCCTTATCAACGAAAAGGACGTAAAAGAAATACTCTCGGCAATCGAAAAGGCATTACCCGAAGCCGGTTTTAAGAAATAAAATTAAGGATGCTCCTATGGCTGAAAAGCGTAAGAAAGTATTAGTTACCGACGAAATTTCCGAGGAAGGCCTTGAACCCCTCCGTAAAGAAGCGCAGGTAGATTATAAGGTTGGCCTTAAGCCCGACGAAATTATCGCCATCATCGGCGATTACGATGCTTTGATGGTGCGTAGTCAAACCAAGGTTACGGCGCCAATAATCGAAGCCGGTAAAAAACTGCAGATTATCGCCCGCGCCGGCGTCGGTATCGACAACGTGGACGTTGAAGCCGCCACCCGCTGCGGCGTGGTGGTCGTTAACGCACCCACGGGCAATACAGTCTCTGCCGCCGAGCATACCATCGCATTAATGCTGGCTATGGCACGCAACATCCCGCAGGCCAACGCCTCGCTCAAAAGCTGCCAGTGGAAACGCAACGACTTTATGGGCACGGAGTTGAGGGGTAAGACGCTGGGCATCATCGGGCTGGGGAATGTGGGGTCGGAGGTTGCCAAGCGCATGCAGGCTTTCGATATGCGCCTCATCGGCATCGACCCGCTGGTTTCGGAGGAATATGCCAAAAAAATAGGCGTTACGCTGGTAGAGTTGAAGCAGCTAATGCAGGAAAGCGACTTTATCACCCTGCACATACCGCTAACCCCTCAGACCAAGGGCTATATCGGGAAGAAGGAATTAGCGTTGTCCAAACCTAATATGCGCATTGTCAACTGTGCCCGCGGCGGCCTGATTGACGACGCCGAACTGGTCAAGGCGATACACGAAAAGCGTGTCGCCGGCGCCGCCGTAGACGTCTTCGATAAAGAGCCGTGCACCGACAGCATCCTTTTTAAAGAGGATAAAATAATCGTGACGCCCCACCTCGGGGCGTCTACCACCGAGGCGCAGGTATTAGCCGCGCGTGATGTTGCCGAGCAGATAGCCGACATGTTTAAGGGCTTGCCTGTGCGCGCTGCGATTAACGTTCCTTATATCCCGTCGGAAACGCTGACGGCATTAACACCTTACCTTAAGCTGGCTAAAACAATTTGCATACTCGCTTACAAGCTTGCCGAAGGGCAGTCAAAATCTATTCGTATTATTTATAACGGCGACATCGCCAATTACGACACCAACGTCCTGAAAGCGGCGGTGGTCGGCGGTTTGCTCTCCGGTTATAGCGAGGAGCGCGTTAATATTGTTAACTGCAATGTGATTGCCGCCAAACGCGGCCTGACGATAATTGAAGAAAAGGATACCAATTGCGCCAATTACACCAGTCTCCTCACCGTAGAAATCACGACGACAACGGGAGTCTGGACGGTTGCCGGCACCATTATGAACGGTGAATCGCACATCGTGCGGGTTAACGATTACTGGCTGGATATTGTGCCCACACCCGGCGCTTACTTCCTCTTCAGCGACCATCACGACCGCCCCGGTTTTATCGGTTCAGTAGGCAAAATCACCGGCGACGCCAACGTTAATATCAGCTCCATGCACCTGGGGCGTCTAAAGCCGCGGGGGCAGGCGCTGCTTGTCTTGATTCTCGATGAGCCGCTGCCGGTCGAAGCCCAGCAGAAAATCATGGCGCTGCCCGAGGTTAAGTCGGTGAAATTGGTAGCTCTTTAGAACCATGAAAAAACGGTTTTTATTTATCGTTTTGTTGATAGTATTATTAGCTTCGGTTATAACTTTTAACAGCTGTGGCAATAATACTCCTACGACAACGACCACCCCAGCATCCCGGTGGGCTTGGGGTGTCGTTGATATAAACAAGCCGGTGACAGTCATTGATACATCAACCGGGAAGCCGATTAAAGACGTCTCGGTAGAAGAAGCCTACGCCATTATCAACGACATCCTATTTTTTAACAATCTGATAATAATTGACGTCCGTTCACCGGAGGAGTTTGCGGAGGGGCACATAGAAAATGCTAAAAACATCGACGTTAACGCCGGAGATATTCTGGCTCAATTAGGGGAGCTTAATAAAAACCTGACATATATCGTCTATTGCAGGACGGGTATACGCAGCGACATTGCCCGTGACATCATGGAAGAGATTGGATTTTCTTTCGTCATTAATATGAACAGCGGGACTATTGCGTGGGTGGCGGCGGGACTGCCGTTGGTTAAATAAGCTCAACTATGCCTTAGTTTCATTGACTTGACCTATCCCCAGTGTTATCATTGTTTAGAGATTACGACATGTCAGCTTTGACTGAACTAAGTCAGCAAATTGCTTTATGCCATAAATGTGATATTGCCCGCTTGCGAACAAAAGTGGTCCCCGGTGAAGGCGCTGAAAACGCCGAAATTATGTTCATTGGTGAAGCCCCCGGCTGGCACGAAGACCAGCAGGGACGTCCTTTTGTAGGGCAGGCAGGGCAGTTTCTCGACCAGCTTTTAGCCTCGATAAACCTGAAACGCGAGCAAGTTTATATCGCTAACGTTATCAAGTGCCGCCCACCGGATAACCGTGACCCCCTGCCGACGGAAATCCAGAACTGCGCGCCTTGGCTGGAAAGTCAGATCGGCCTCATCAAGCCCAAGATGATTGTCACATTGGGGCGATATTCTATGGCAAAATATTTCCCGGGTAAAACCATCAGCAAGATACACGGCACGGCGGTTAAGCACGAAGGCATGGTTTATTTTGCCATGTACCATCCGGCGGCGGCTTTGCATCAGGGTAGTTTGCGCAAGGAAATTGAAGCCGACATGCAGAAAATCCCAAGGCTGATTGCGGAAATGAATACGGTTGAAGAAGTAAAACCTGAACCGCAGCAGCTTAATATGTTTGAGGTAAAATAAAGTTATGATTAAAAGTAAGTTAAAAGTAATC
>CAIWTG010000073.1 GCA_903915565.1 uncultured Chloroflexota bacterium | reverse complement strand
GTCGGGTGGGAAATTAAGCCGAAAGCTAAGAAGTAAGAGGTAGCCATTATGTGTTTAGCCGTACCGGCACTAATCAAGTCAATTAAAGGGCAACAAGCCGTCGCCGACATCGATGGCGTAACGCGGGAAATCAGTCTGCAGCTAACGCCGGAAGCGAAGGTGGGCGATTACGTCCTACTACACACCGGCTATGCCATCAGCATCATTGACGCGGAGGAGGCGGAGGAAACGCTTAAGCTTTTGAGAGAGGTGGCGGAGGCGGATAATTGAAATACGTTGAGGAATACCGCGACCCGGAACTGGGCAAGAAACTGCTGGAGAAGATACGCCAGTATTCGCACAAGCCCATAAAGCTGATGGAGTTTTGCGGCGGGCATACGGTGGCGATTTTTAAGTATGGGCTGCGCCAGCTTTTGCCGCCCAATATAGAGATGCTATCCGGGCCGGGGTGTCCTGTCTGTGTCACCGCCGCCCCCGACCTCGATAAAGCCATCGCTCTAAGTAAAATCCCCAACGTCATTATTACGTCCTTCGGGGATATGGTGCGGGTGCCGGGGAGTTACTCTTCTTTACAACAGGCTAAAGCGGAGGGGTCGGACGTGAGGATTGTCTACTCAACGCAGGACGCTTTAGCCATCGCGCAGGAAAATCCGGACAAAGCGGTGGTGTTTATCGGCATCGGTTTTGAGACCACGGCGCCCACCGTAGCGGCGTCCATTTTACAGGCGGAGCAGGAAAAACTAAAGAATTACTACATACTTTCCCTACACAAGATTTGCCCGCCGATAATGAAAGCCATCCTGGACCGGGGCGAGGTGAAAATCAACGGGATAATTTATCCGGGGCACGTTTCAGCGATTATCGGCGCCAAACCATATCAATTCATCGCCGACGACTATCATATCGCCGGCGCTATTGCCGGGTTCGAGCCGATAGACCTGATACATGCGGTGGACAGCCTGGTAATGCAGATTGAGCACGACCACCCGATGGTGGAAAATACCTACCGGCGGGGGGTAAAGGACGCGGGGAATATCCCTGCCCTGCGCCTGATGGATGCCGTTTTCGAGGTCGGGGAGGCAAACTGGCGGGGCATTGGCATGGTGCCGGGAAGCGGACTAAATGTTAGAGAGAAATACGCCAAATATGACGCCGAGAAGAATTTCACGATTAAGACCGCGCCCTCTAAAGAGCCGAAGGGTTGCATCTGCGGGGCGGTATTGCGGGGGGTAAGTACACCGGATAAATGTAAACTTTTCCGTAAGACCTGCACGCCGGAACACCCGGTGGGACCGTGTATGGTATCGTCAGAGGGGAGTTGCGCCACCTATTACCAGTACGGAGACGGTGATGGAAGATAAAGTCTTATTAGCCCACGGCAGCGGCGGCAAGCTCATGCACGACCTCATCCAGAGCTTTTTGCCGGACATCGGTAACCAGCTGCTGGAAAAGATGGATGATGCCGCTGTCTTTAACGTCAAAGGCAAGGTGGCTTTCACTACCGATAGCTATATCGTCAACCCCATTTTCTTTCCGGGCGGGGATATCGGGAAGCTGGCGGTTTGCGGCACGGTTAACGACCTTAGCATGAGCGGGGCTAAACCCCTTTATTTAAGCCTGGCATTTATTATTGAAGAAGGGCTGCCCATTGCCGACCTCAAGAAAATCCTGGCGTCGATAAAAAAAGCCACGGCAGAAGCCGATGTTAAAATCGTCACCGGGGACACGAAGGTAGTGAATAAAGGCTCGGCGGACAAAATTTTCATCAATACAGCGGGCCTGGGCATGGTGCCGGAGGGAGTGAATATCTCCGCGTCCAACGCCAAGCCCGGCGACAAGGTAATTTTAAGCGGCAATATCGGCGACCACGGTATTGCGGTGCTTTCACAACGGGAGGGGTTAAAGTTCAATACCCCCATCCCCAGCGACTGCGCGCCGCTGAATAATTTAGTAGCCGACATGCTAAAGACAACTAAAAACATCCACTGTATGCGTGACCCTACCCGAGGCGGGCTGGCGACGACGCTCAACGACTTTGCCGAGAGGTCAAAGGTGGGCATCAGGATTGAAGAGGGGAAAATCCCCATCGCTAAAGCGGTACTGGCGGCGTG
>CAIWTG010000072.1 GCA_903915565.1 uncultured Chloroflexota bacterium | reverse complement strand
GCTGGACCAGAACCCTAACCCCGATACGGCCGCGATTAAGAAAGCCCTGGCGCGCAACCTGTGCCGCTGTACCGGCTACGTAAAAATTATCGACGCCGTGCAGCTGGCGGCTAAATTCCTGCGTAAAGAAACGACGCCGGAAAAAGAGAAAGCTAAGATTAACAAGAACAAGATGATCGGCGAATCTCATCCTCGACCATCCGCCATGATTAAAGCCTGTGGATTGGCTAAATTCGGCGGAGACATCAAGATGCCCGATATGCTGGAGATTGCTGCGGTTCATAGCACCGAATTTCACGCCATTATTAAGTCCATTGATGCTTCCGCCGCGAAGAAGATGCCGGGCGTTGTCGGTGTGATGACGGCAGAAGATATTAAAGGCACCAACCGCGTCCGTGTTATTGCCCCCGATCAGCCCGTCCTCTGCGAAGATAAAGTCAGAGCTTTCGGCGACCCAATAGCCATTGTTGCCGCGGAGACCAGAGAACAGGCACGAGCCGCCGCCGCCGCGGTTAAAGTGACTTACGAAAAGCTGCCGGTAATGAAAACACCGGCAGAAGCGTTGGCGTCTGACGCGGTACAGATACACCCACACTCCCCGAACCTATGTTTCCAACAGCCCCAGATAAAAGGCGATGCTGTTAAAGCGCTCAAGGAGGCTAAAGTCGTCGTCGGAGGCGACTTCTCAACACAGATGAATCATCAGGCGGCGCTGGAGCCGGAAACCTGCGTAGCATACCTCGACGGCGATGAATTGGTGGTTATCGGACGCAGCATTATGATTCACGCCCATGCCGGTATAATTCAGGAAGCCGTCGGCGCTACAAAGGTACGTTATATCGAACCTTACTCCGGCGGTCAGTTCGGTATTAAAGCTTCCATCTCGTCCGAGGGTATTGCCGCCGCCGCCGCGATGCACTGGAAACGCCCTATCCGTTATATCCCCACTCTTGAAGCATCGTTCCTCATCTCTTCAAAACGACATCCCTTTGAGATGGAAACGAAACTTGCTGTTGACGCCAACGGTAATCTATCAGCCTATTATAACCACTTCGTTATGAACAAGGGGGCGTATTTCCTGCTCGGTCCTATTATGCCGGGACGCTCCCTGCATATGCTCAACGGCGCATATAATATTCCTAACATCGACGCTTTGGTTAAGCTGGTCTACACCAACAATGGCTCCGGCGGCGCTGCCAGGGGAGCCGGTCCGCCCCAGGTGATGTTCGCTCTCGAATCGTTAATGGATATGGCAGCGGAAAAGCTTGGCATCGACCCGCTGGAATTCCGTAAGAAGAATGCGCTAAAGGTCGGGCAGACCCGCTCGACCGGTGACCCTATTGAGCAGACCGATTTCCCGGAACTCTGCGACGATATCAAACCGTATTGGGAGCGCGCCAAGAAAGATGCCGCCGAGTTCAATAAAAAGGGCGGTAAGATAAAGAGGGGCGTGGGTCTCGGTTGCATGTCCTTTGGTATTGCCGACGCCGGCGACCAGGCCAACAACGCCATAGAAATCACACCGGACGACATCATCACCATTTACGCGGCTATCGCCGACCCCGGCGAGGGCAACGATTCTATGTTATCGCAACTAGCCGCGCAGGTGCTCGATGTCCCACTGGAAAGAATAAAGCTCTGGACACGCGATACCAACAAGACCGTGGCAGCTGGTCCTTCCGCCGGCAGTCGCCAAACCTATATGGGCGGAGGTGCTATGGTCAACGGCGCTAAGCAAATGGCGCAGGCGATGGCAGAAGCCGGCGGTAAAACTTATGACGCATTAAAGAAAGCCGGCAAACCCTTCCGTTACGAAGGCGAAAAGAAAATCGCTGGAGTGGATGCCCTCGACCCCAAGACTGGGCAGGGCAAATCCTTTGATTCGCAGGTGCATAACATCCAGATGGCCGAGGTAGAAGTCAACACCGAGACCGGTGACGTTAAAGTGTTGAAAATGACCACCGCCGTTGATGCCGGCCCCATTATCCATCCGCAAAACATGCAAGGCCAGTTGGAAGGTGGTATGGACCAGGGTATCGGTTACGCATTAAGAGAAGAATTCGTCCTCGGCAAAACCAAAGACTGGATAACCTTTAAGTTCCCCACCATTAATGATGCCGCCGAAGTTGAGTTCATCACCCGTGAGACGCCGCGCGTCAGAGGCACATTAGGTTCGACCGGCATCGGCGAGATGACGATGGTCTCTACCGCTCCAGCTGTGACCAACGCTATTTATAACGCCTGCGGCGCCAGGATTTACAACCTTCCCGCCACCCCGGACAAAATTAAAGCCGCGTTAAAGAAATAAGTTAATATTAGAACTGAAAATCGGCAAGTCTCTTCACGGGGGCTTGCCGATTTGCTTCTAAATAACATATCATCTGGTCAAGGACTTGCGATGAACGAGTATGAATACCTCGCCGGAATTATCCACGAACAATTGGAGACTGGTTCTCCGCTCGTCCTGATATCCATCATCGACCTGCAGGGGTCGACGCCCCGGCACACCGGCACGAAAATGGTCGTGGGGGTTGACGGCAAACCTTACGGCACCATCGGCGGTAGTTTGATTGAAGCCGCCGCCATCCAGGCAGCAAAAAACGCTTTAGCAAACGGCAAATCTAAAATATTTGATTACGAGCTTACCGGTAAAGACGCCGCGGCTCCCGGTATGATCTGCGGCGGTCAAGCCGAGCTCCTGCTGGAATACCTCGCGCCTTCAAAGGAGAACCGAGAGTTTGCCGCCCGCTGGCATGAGGCCATGCGACAGGGTAAAGACTTCTATTTGTTCACCCACGTTAAAGGCGTTGGAAACAATTTGGATATAGTTGGACATATGATTCTCCTTTTAGATGGAACCATTGTCGCCAATAGCTCGCTGTCGCCAACTGATATAAAAAGTCTAAATACGGAGCTGCACAACATATCCGCTACAGCCGTCTTGCCGCTGGGAGATATGCGAGTCGTCGTCGACCGCATTCGCCGCCTGAAGACGCTTTTTTGTTTTGGGGCAGGGCATGTGGCAGTGCCTACCGCGCATTTAGCGGCGCTGGTGGGTTTCCACGTCGTGGTTATTGACGACCGCGCCGAATATGCTAACGCGGAGCGCTTCCCGGAGGCAAACGAAATACGCGTTATTTCCGATTTCAATAAATCCTTTGCAGGGCTGGACATAGATACAGACTCCTTTATCGTTATTGTTACCCGGGGGCATATATTCGACCGGGTAGTGCTGGAACAATCGTTAAAAACCAAAGCCGCCTATATCGGCATGATAAGCAGCCGCAAGAAGAAAGCCGCCATTTATGAAGCTCTGATGTCAGATGGCGTTAAAAAAGAACGACTCGATTTGGTATATTCTCCTATCGGTCTGGATATCGGTGGTGAAACACCGGAAGAAATCGCCGTCAGCATCGTCGCTGAACTAGTCAAAGTGCGGAGC
>CAIWTG010000071.1 GCA_903915565.1 uncultured Chloroflexota bacterium | reverse complement strand
GAAAACATCATCAGTGGCTTTCAAAAGTCAAACCAGCAACACACCAGACAAGGTCTCATCCGTTACCTGTCCCAATAACGAAACCGAAGAACCTCCCGGTAAAAGTTTTATTGTCAGAAGCATCGAGGACGAGCCTCCCAGTAGTACCACCAACGGTAGATACCGATTTTTCTGGGATGTCTCCGATATTTCCTGGAAAGATTGGAAATGGCAATTCCGCAACAGGATTACCTCACTCGAGCAGCTAATCCAGCTAATCCCTCTGTCTGCTGAAGAACAGGCGCAAATCAGAACGGTCATCGCGCGCTACCCCCTATCAATCACCCCCTATTACCTATCGCTGATAAATCCCGACGACCCCAACGACCCCATCAAGAGACAGTCGATTCCCTGCATCCAGGAGATAACGATGAGTTCACTCGGGTTGGAAGACCCGCTGGCTGAAGAAGCGGACTCGGTTGTCCCCGGACTGGTGCATCGCTATCCGGATAGGGCGCTGATGGTGCTGACGGATATCTGCCCGATGCTCTGCCGCCACTGCACGCGTAAAAGAGAGTGGCGTCACGGCGCCTGGACGCGCACCGACGACCAGATTGAGGCCATGCTGGTTTATTTACGCCAGCATACCGAAGTCAGAGACCTTATCCTTTCCGGCGGCGACCCGCTGACGCTGGCGACTAATCACCTGGAGAGCATAATCGCCAAAATCAGAGCGATAAAACACATCGAGATTATCCGCATCGGCTCGCGGTTCCCGGTGGTTCTCCCGCAGCGTATCGACGACGAATTGTGCAACATGCTTTCCAAGTACGGGCCCATCTGGTTCAATACGCACTTCAACCACCCGCGCGAGGTAACGCCGGAAGCGGCGGCTGCCTGCGATAAGCTCATACGGTCCGGCGTGCCGGTGAACAACCAGACGGTGCTGCTCCGCGGCATCAACGACAGCGTGGAAATCCAAACCAAACTCGCCCACGCTCTGTTGAAAGCCAAGGTCCGCCCTTACTACCTCTTCCAGTGCGATGAGGTACAGGGCACGGAACACCTGCGTACGCCGGTGGATGTGGGCATCAAAATCATTGAAGGAATGCGCGGGCATACCTCCGGTCTGGCGATACCCAACTTTGTAGTAGACCTCGTCCAAGGCGGCGGCAAAGTGCCTTTAGCGCCGAACTACGTACTTTCGATGAACGCCAACGAGCTGCTGTTGCAGAACTACGAAGGTAAGGTTTTCCGTTATCGTAATCCTAAGTCGCGGAATCGCAAGGAACAAACCGTTGCCGCACCACCAATAAGCGGAGTTGTGGAAAATCTGCTGGCGGATGCCGCTCTACCTGTTAAAGTCAAAGGAGAGGCTAATGCGGATCGGGTTATCGTACGATCTTAAAACCGCCGTAACTAAAAATCATAACGTTGATGATGCGCTTGAAGAATATGACTCGCCGGAGACCATCGAAGTCATATCAGGCGCTTTAGAAAAAAAAGGGCACCGTGTCGTCAGGTTGGGCGGCGGCGCCCAATTTATTGATAATGTCCGCCGCGAAAAATTAGGTTTCGTTTTCAACTTCTCCGAAGGCCGAGGCAACTACCGCAGCCGCGAGGCGCAGGTGCCGGCTATTTTAGAGATGCTGGATATTCCCTACACCGGCTCCGACCCCCTCACTCTGGCCGTCTGCCTGGATAAACCCATCACCAAAAAGCTGGTGTCTTTAGCGCATATCCCTACCCCCAAATGGTTAATAATTTCTACTGTAAAAGAATTGGGGAAAGTGGACTGGAAAGCTTTTGGTTTTCCCGCTATAATCAAACCAGCTTATGAAGGTTCGAGCAAGGGAATTCGTCTGACTTCGCTGGTGAAAAACGTTAACCGGGCCGAGGCCGAAGTGAAAAGGATTTTGAAAGATTACAACCAATCGGTCATGGTCGAAGAATTTATCGACGGTGAGGAAGTAACGGTGGGAATCATCGGCAATCACCCGCCGAAACTGGTAGGCATGATGCGCGTCGTCCCCAGAAAAAAAACCAGGCACTTCGTCTATTCACTGGAAGTTAAGCGCGACTATCTTAACCAGGTGGACTACGAAACGCCGGTTAAACTGCCCAAGCCTGTGTTAAAGAAACTGGAAGAACACGCCCTTAACGCCTTTAAGACACTCGGCTGCCGCGACTTTTCCCGCGTGGATTTCCGCGTCGGTCAGGACGGCACACCGTACTTTTTAGAAATTAATCCCCTCCCCGGACTGG
>CAIWTG010000070.1 GCA_903915565.1 uncultured Chloroflexota bacterium | reverse complement strand
TTGCCCCGCGCCGATGCCGACAGTCTTTGTCCTTTTAGTTAAAACAATGGCGTTTGATTTTACGTGTTTGGCTACTTTCCAGCCGAAAATAAGGCTCTCCATCTCTTGCTTGGTCGGCTTTCTTTTGGTAACTACTTTCAGGTTATTTAAATCCAGCGTCGCCAAATCTTTATCCTGCAGCAATAATCCGCCGCTTACGCGCTTAAACTCCGGCTCGTTTATCGGCTCAAGCCCGTAAAATTCCAAAATGCGTAAATTCTTTTTTTCTTTAAACAGCTCCACTACCCCCTGCTGGAATCCGGGCGCGATAATGCATTCAAGAAATCCGCTCTTAGCTACTACTTTAGCCGTCTTTAAATCCAGCTTACGGTTTAAAGCAACGATCCCGCCGAAAAAGATTTCGAAGTCGTCCCGCTAAAAGAGATTGTTAACAAGATAAAAGCCTTGATTTAACTATCATTCCACACACTATAACTCCCCACTCTCCCTCCCCACCATACCGATGGAAATCGGTATCCAGTTATTTTCGCCTCCAACGTCATTCCCGACCTGCCTGTCCCGTACTTCAGGCGGGAATCGTAAATCCATCTTCTGTTAACTCAATATTGAAGGTACTATAATCCCCCAAAAAGAAAGAGGAGAGGTGTTTACCCTCTCCTCATCAAACTATAAATTACTAACTACAAACTGTTATTTCACCGCCGTCACCTTGATGCTCTTTATCGAGCTCGCCGCGTCTTTCATCTGTTCGTCGGTAAAGTTAGCGCTTTCCGCAATTGATGCCGCTATCGGGTCGTCTTTTAGTGAATCCAGCCCGATGCCTATTTCATCAACGACGCGTACATTCCTGAATCCCGCACCTTCTATCGCGCCCAGGTATTCGTTTTCCAATGCCGCCCCGGCGATACAGCCGATATACGCCTCCACGGAACCCCTGACAGCTTCCGGCAATGGCTTCGTTAAAACGATGTCCGAAACCATCAGCCGCCCGCCCGTCTTTAGTACGCGGTAGGCTTCTTTAAATACCCGTTCTTTTTCGGGAGACAGGTTGATGACGCAGTTCGATATGATTACGTCCACGCTGTTGTCGGCGACGGGCAGCGACTCAATTTCGCCGAGTCGGAATTCAACGTTGTTGTACTCGCCTTTACGCGCATTTTCTCTGGCTTTTTCTACCATCTCCGGCGTCATGTCCACGCCTATGACCCTTCCCTTTTCCCCCACCTTATTTGACGCCAGGAAGCAGTCGAACCCCGCCCCGCTCCCTAAATCCAATACTGTCTCGCCCTCTTTTAACGATGCCAGCGCGATTGGATTGCCGCACCCCAGACCCAGATTTGCTCCATCCGGCACGCTGTTAACATCTTCCGCCGAATAACCAACGTTCATACTGGCTTCTTTAGCGGACTGATTGCTATTACAGCCGCAGGCTTTATTGCTGGTATCGCAGTAAGAACCGCCTTCTTTGGCTATTTTGGCGTACCCTTCCCTGACCGACTTTCTTACTTCGGTGTCTTTCATGGTATTTCCTCTTTCTATTTTTTAAGTACTTCTTCCATCACCGGCCCGAGCATGTCTTTAACCATGCTCGTTAACGATTCGACTTTGATTAACGAAAGACAGCATGTTTTACCGTCTTGTTCCATGCTGACTACTGCCAGCTTGTCCCCGGCGTGTATGCCGGCTTTGTCTCTCAATTCTTTGGGCAATACCATCTGCCCCCGCTCGTCCACACTCACTACCGACTCTACCTTGCAGCAACCCGCCGGTGTGCAGCAGTTTTCTGTTTTCTTTTCTTCAGCCATTTTCCCCTCCTCATATTACAGAATAATCAGAAAAATCAGACTATACTGATATTATACCGAAAGGAAAATACTCTGTCAAGGGTTCTCTACTGTCATTCTGGAGCGAAGCGAAGAATCCGGAAGGGGGGGCGACCGCGACATTATTCTCTTGCCGGCGTCGGGTTGTGGTTCTATATTAATCATGTACGAGGGAAATTTTAGCTAAAAAGCAAACACTTACCATAAAACAAATAACGAATAACCAAAAAATGAAGCTAAAATG
>CAIWTG010000069.1 GCA_903915565.1 uncultured Chloroflexota bacterium | reverse complement strand
TTCCAGCGTCTTATTAATGAGGACGATGGTGTAAGCCTGGGGCGCCTGTTCCGGTCGAGGGCCGCCCTTATCCGGCGGCAACTTAGCCGACCCGCCGATATGCTCGAATATCCCCGGCAGCACTTTGGCGTCGTTGATAACGACGTATTCACAGACCTGCTGGTTGCGGCCGCTGGGTGCCAGCCTCGCCGCGTCAATGCATTTCTCCAGCGCGGCAAAAGGCACAGCCTTGTTTTTGAACCGCCTTATCGACCGGCGTTTTTTAACTGCTTCGTAAACATTCATCGTTACACCCCCTGAAATTTTATACCAACTGTTTTTTCCAGCTTATGCAGCATCGCTTTCCAGTGCGTGCCCCGCCAGTAGATGCGGCGGCACGAAGGGCATTCCATGTACTGGGTTTGCGTTTTATAGACATATGGCGGCACTTTATCCTTGACCTCGGCTGGTGTTCTATCAACGAGCGGCTGGTTGCATTCGAGGCAGATGGTGAAAGGGTGAGATTGGGCTTTGACATCTATTGCCGACACCAGCTGCTGCATCTGCTGTTCCGGCTCCTCGCTCTTAAATAAAACTGCCTTGAGCCGTCCGCTACTAACCACCCGCCTTTTCATAATGCCGGTATCGCGTGTCAACAAAATTCTGCTTTCAGAAAGCGCCTGCCTGACCATTTGGGAGTCATCCTCACCGCTAAAAAATACGCTATCGTATCCCAACATCCGCAGCCACCGCGCCAGCTTGCCCACGTTCTCGTCAACGATAAAGCGCAACTCGCTAATCGGCTTTTCTCCCGTTTAGATTTTTACTTTCATACCTTCGCGGCCAAGGCGAATGTGTATTGATAGCGCTTTTTCTACTTCGCGGATTTCGCTCTTAATACGGTCTTCAACCAGCGGGTCAATGTGGTAGATGACAACCTTGGGCAGGTAGCCCCTTATTTTACGGAAAGACTCCAGTTCTTTATAGAGGAGGAAGGGGGTGAGGTGTCCGGCCTGCAGCGCCCGCGCTTCGCCGCTGTTCGGCAGCGCCGTTTCCATGATGAGCAGGTTCGGCGATATCTGTTTCCAGCAATCCTCTAACTTCGGGCCGGTGTCTGCGCTGATGAACGCCTTTTTCCCGTCGTAGGTGGTTATTTGGTAGCTCACCGTCGGCACTTCGTGGTTGACCATCAACGGCATTATGCTATAGCCGGCAGCCGGCACCGCTTTACCCGGCTCCAGGAAGGTGAAGTTAAAAGTCGGTTTTTCCGGCGGCCGCTTGGTAAAGTCCGGATAAAGCTCACCGTCCATTAGGTATTTCATCAGGGCGTCGTAGACCGGTTTGGTCGTATATACTTCCAGGGACGCCTTGCTCTGGTAAAAAGTCATCCCCAGCAGCGGGACGTCGCGGATATGGTCGTAATGGTAGTGGGTGAGCAGCAGGGCTTTGAGGTTTAGCTGCTGCTTGACCGAAAGGTGTCCGGTCAACGCGCCGGCGTCCACCGCCAGGATGTCGTCAACTAATAAGCTGGAGCAGCCGGCATCTTTAGACTCAATCGAGTGTGCGCCGAGGATGCGTATTTCCATCAGGCTTTTTCCTTTTCCGATACGATAAACGGATTGTATTTGGTCTGGTAGTCGTAGGTATCAATATTTTCTTTTTTCTTCAGCCAATCGACAATGGCATAAGTTGCCGGCGTAAAGATGACTTCAATGCCGACCTTGCTCACCCAGTGGTAGAGCATCATCGTCGGCAGGGTGGCGCCGGTGCCGATATAGGCTATCGTGATGAATAACGATGTATCCAGCGCCTGTCCGATAACCGTCGAGCCGATGGTTCGACTCCACAGCCAGCGGCCCTTGGTTAAAATCTTCATCCTGGACAGCACAAAAGAGTTGGCGAACTCTCCCACCAGGTAGCCGCAGAAAGAGGCAGCCAGAATGCGCCAGGTTATGCCGAGGATGCTGACGTATGCCTGCTGGTCGCCCCAAAAATCAGCCGAGGGCAGTATCTGCCCAATCCAGGCGAAGAAGACGAAAATCAGGTTACAGATAAAGCCCAACCAGATAATCCTGCGGGCGACCTGGTAGCCGTAGACTTCCGTGAGAACATCGCCGAAGATATAGCTAATGGGGAAAACAAAGATAGCCGCCGGCAGGGTGAACGGACCCAGACTGATGACTTTAACCGCGATGATGTTGGCGGTAATAAGGCAGGTGACGAATATGGCGGTGATTACCGCCAGACGATAAGAAATTTTCATGTATCAAATCCAACAGCTTCGAGTCCGGATTACAAGTTATTGTAACACAAAAATGAAACGGGGCATACCGTTTAAGTATGCCCCGTTATTAGTTTAAAGACTAGAAAAGATGTTTTTTCTTATTTTCTTTCGATGATAATCGCCATGCCCTGCCCGCCGCCGATGCAGAGGGTAGCCAGGCCGAGCTGTAGATTGCGGCGCTTCATCTCATTCATCAGGGTGACGATGATTCTGGCGCCGGAGCAGCCGATGGGGTGCCCCAGTGAAATCCCGCCGCCGTGCAGGTTGGTTTTGCTCATATCGATATCCAGCTCGCGGATGCAGCCGATAGACTGCGAGGCGAAAGCCTCATTAAGCTCGATGCAGTCAATGTCTTTCAGGGTAAGCCCGGCCAGGTCAAGGGCTTTCTGGGTGGCGGGGACGACGCCGAGGCCCATGTAGGCGGGGTCAACGCCGCCGGTGGCATAGGCGCGGATAGAAACGATGGGTTTAGCGCCGACCTCTTTGGCTTTTTGGGCGGACATCACTACCAGCGCGGCGCCTGCATCGGTGATGGCGGAAGCGTTGCCAGCGGTTACGCCGCCATCGGCTTTGAATACCGTGGGCAGTTTGCCCAACAGCTCCACCGATGTTTCTCGCGGATGCTCGTCAACATCAAAGGCTTTGACTTCTTTCTTAATCCTAATTTCTACCGGGACAATCTCGTCTTTGAAGGTACCGGCCTTAATTGCCGCCAGGGCGCGGTTGTTGCTCTCTAAAGCGAACTCGTCTTGTTCTTTGCGGCTGATGCCGTACTTGGTGGCGATATTCTCCGAGGTCACGCCCATGTGGTAGTTATAAAAAATTTCCCATAATCCGTCATAGACCATGCCGTCAACCATTTCAGCGTTGAACATTCTGGCTCCCCAGCGCATTTTGGGGACATAGTAGGGGACTGAGCTCATATTCTCGATACCGCCGGCTATTACGCACTGGGCGTCGCCGGCTCTAATGGACTGGGCAGCCAGAGCGACAGCCTTCATACCGGAGGCGCAGATTTTATTCACCGTGAAAGCGTTGACTTCTTTAGGAACGCCGGCGTAAATAGCGGCCTGGCGGGCGGGATTTTGTCCCTGTCCTGCCTGGATGACGTTGCCCATGATAACTTCGTCCACCTGGACACCCTGCAGGGAACTATCCCATGTATCGTACTTCTTTTCCAACTCAATCTGGCCTGCGTTCTTGAGCGATTCCGGCGCAAACCTGGTATCTCCCTTGGGCTTTAATCCGGCCTTTTTCATCGCGCCCTGAATTACGATACTGCCCAGTTTGACCGCCGGGACATCCTGTAATGCCCCGCCGTAGTTACCAATGGCTGTTCTGACGCCGCTAACTATTACCGCCTCGTTCATGCGTTTCTCCTTTTTTCTAATGAATTTTACCAGTCAGGGGTTTTTCCCCGCACCCTGTATTTCGGTTAAAAAGTGAATAATCCGGCGCCGCCGCTTATCTCAATAGCTTCGCCGGTGATGTAGCTGCTTTCTTCGGAAGCCAGGAAGACCACCACGTGGCTTAATTCTTCCGGCGTGCCGGCGCGCCGCATCGCCGTGGATCTGATGATGCGTTCCTGGAATTCAGGCGATACTTCATGAAAAGCCCCAGCGTCCATGACACCGAGGACGAGAGCATTGCAGGTTACGCCTTTGCGTGAGGCTTCCAGGGCGACGGTCTTGGTCAGGCCGATTAGTCCGGCTTTGGTGGTGGCGTAGCTGCACTGCCCGGCGCCGCCCATCGTACCGGCGATGGAAGAGATATTGATGATGCGTCCCCACCCGCGCTCCATCATCCCCGGCAGACAGCGCTTGATGGTATTGAAGGGGCCGGTCAAATTAACGGCCAAATCCCCCATCCAATCCTGAATTTTTGTTTTAGTAATGGTGGCGGCGCGTACGATGCCGGTGGCGGCGTTGTTTACCAGGACGTCGACGGGGCCAAGAGTCTTTTCCACTTTTTCTATGGTTTCCTCCACCTCATCCATGTTGGCCACATCCATTTCTATCGCCATGGCCGGTTTGCCCATCATCTTTATTTTTTCGACGATAGATTTAGCTTTTTCTAGTTGGGTGTGTGCTACTACGGCAACCTTGAAACCGGCTGCCGCCAGTGAAAGGCAATGTACTCCTCCCAATCCCCCCGAACCGCCCGTGACCAGAGCTACTCTTTCTTTAACGTCCATATTTAGCCTCCCAGCCTTAGTCAGATATAGGGTAGGTTTCTTTAAAAATTACTATATAAAAATTGTAACACAGGGCTCTTACTACGTCAAAAATAATTTTCTAAAAAATCACTCAATGTACTACTTGTAGTATTGCAATTGTTATATTATGGATGATATAATTCTGATTACTTAAATCATATAAAGGAGGGTACATTCGGAACATGAAGAAACTATTAGGTATTTTGTCAGTCATAATATTAGTGATGGGGCTGCTTCCCGTCGCTTTTGGTTGTGGCGGAACACCAACTCCAGACAATCCGGACCTAATCCTTGCCAGCACCACCTCTACCAGGGACTCCGGGTTAATGGATGTTCTAATCCCTATTTTCGAACAACAGACCGGTTATAAGGTAAAAGCGGTCTATGTAGGTTCCGGGGCGGCAATAAACATGGGTAAGCAGGGCAACGCTGATGTTTTGCTGGTACACTCACCGGCCGCCGAAGTCACATTTGTGAGCGGTAATTATGGCATCAACCGCCTGCTGGTAATGCATAATGATTTTATTATCGTCGGCCCAGCTGCCGACCCAGCCGGTATTAAAGGCACAACCACCGCCGTCAATGCGCTTAAAAAGATAGCTACTTCCGGCGCTAAATTTTACAGCCGTGGTGATGCCTCTGGCACTGATGTGCTGGAGAAAGGTCTTTGGAAGAAAGCAGGCTATACGGTAGCCGATAATTCAACGTCCAATCCACAATGGTATATCGAAGGCGGCACGGGCACCGGCATGCTTGACCTATTGCGCATTGCCTCGGAAAAAGATGGTTATTGTATTACTGACCGGGCGAGTTATCTCGCCAATAAGTCCGTGCTGGCACTAGATGTCTTGGTACAGGGCGACCCGGCTTTGCTGAATATTTACCACGTTATCCAGGTTAACCCGGCGATGTTCACTAATGTCAACGCCGCGGGCGCCAAGGCTTTCTGCGACTTCATGGTATCTGATGATACGCAGAAACTCATTAGCGAATACGGCATAGATAAATACGGGCAAGCCCTATTTTTCCCCGATGCCGGCAAGAGCGAAGCTGACATGGGGAGTGTGTAGCCGATTGAAATCGGCGGTAACTATATAGTAATATGGCAAGGCTCCCTATCTTATACATAGGGAGCCTTACAATCTGCCTATGGACATGATTTGGGACGGCATAAAGCAAGCCTTTGTTCTGCTATTTCATGGTGACTCACAGGTCTTACAAATAGCCTGGCTTTCTCTGCTTGTCTCCGGCGCCGCCACATTAATCAGCCTTTTTATCGGTATACCATTGGGTTCGGTATTGGGGCTGACCCGTTTTTGGGGAAGGCGGTTTGTCGTCAGCTTGGTGAACACGGGGATGGGTCTGCCGCCGGTAGTGGTTGGCCTGGTAGTCAGTATGTTCCTTTGGCGCAATGGCCCATTTGGAATATTGCACTTAATGTATACACCTTATGCCATGGTTATTGCCCAGTTCATCATTGCCTTGCCAATCGTAGTGGGTTTCACCATGGCGGCAACACAATCCCTCGACCCTAAGTTACGCCTGCAGATAACGTCATTAGGTGCATCGCGGTGGCAGCTGGGGTGGATACTGTTAAAGGAAGCAAAATTACCGTTATTAGCCGCGATTATGGCGGGATTCGGGGCGGTTATCTCCGAGGTCGGCGCTTCCATGATGGTCGGCGGCAATATAATGGGACAAACCAGGGTGTTGACGACCGATATCGTTGGTGAAAACAGCAAGGGTGAATTCGCCTATGCCATCGCTTTAAGTGTCATCCTCTTGATTTTAGTTTACGTTGTCAATTTAGTCCTGACGATGGTTCAGCAGAGGCATAAAGCAAAGTGAGAGATAATTCCACCAGCGCCATGCCATTAGTGGAGGCTAAAGACCTTATTGTTACCTACGGTGGTCAAAAGGTGCTGGATGTACCTTCTATCGGGGTCTACCAAAACGAAGTGCTGGGCATCATCGGTCCGAACGGTTCGGGTAAAACCACCCTGCTTCTCTGCCTGACTCGTCTAATTAAGCCGCAAACAGGTATTGTCTCCTATAATGGCATACCTGTCTTAGACGGGAAATCCATATTACAGCTGCATCGCAAAATAGCTGTGGTTTTTCAAGAATCGTTATTACTCAATACCAGCGTCTGGGATAACGTAGTAACCGGCTTAAAATTGAGAAAAGTACCGGCGGGAGAAATAAAGACCAGGGCAGAAAAATGGCTGGAAAGATTCGGCGTTGCGGAGCTGGCGAAAAGACAGGCGCGGACGCTTTCCAGCGGTGAGGCCAAACGAGCCAGTCTAGCGAGGGCTTTTGCTCTGCAGCCGGAAGTCCTATTCCTGGACGAGCCTTTCACGGCGCTGGATGGTCCCACGCGGCAGGCGCTGCTGGAGGACTTTAAGTCGGTGCTGGGAGAAACCAAAATAACTACCGTCATTGTCACTCACGACCGCAATGAAGCTCTGGCATTGACTGACCGAGTAGGTGTAATTATACGCGGTAAGATTATTCAGATAGGCACGCCATCGGTGGTGTTTTCTTCCCCGGCTAACGAGGAGGTCGCCAGCTTTATAGAAACTGGCAATGTAATTCACGGGGTGGTAGAAGAACAGAGTGAAGGCCTGGCGATGGTGCGGGTTGGCCAAGTACAAATTGAGGTTTGCTCCGAGCGTCCTGCCGGAAGCCGGGTAATTTTGTTGTTGCCTTTCGATGATATTACTATCAATATGCCATCTGCCGGCAGCACTAAAACCAGTGCGCGCAATCGCTTCCCCGGCAAGATAGTAAAGCTGTTCCGTACAGGTTCCCAGGTGAGAGTTACCATCGACTGTGGAATTGAGCTCACGGCGTTAATAACCAGGAAGTCGGCCGAGGAAATGGAGCTGCGGGAGGGCACCAGGGTGGTAGCGTTAATAAAAGCCGTCAGCATCCACGTTATACCGCGAGATTGACAGCCCAATCGGCTAAATGTTATATTTTTTCTTGGCTGGTAGCGTAGCTCAGTGGTAGAGCAGGGGACTCATAAGCCCTTGGTCGGCGGTTCAAATCCACCCGCTACCACCAAATTCCCATTAATACTTACTTCATCATAAAGAAGTTTCTGGTATTTGCCTTTCCTCACTTTGCATCTTTCTAAGTATCCAATAAATCGTTATGCTGATAAGCGCCGCAAAGAAGCACCAAATTGATGTCAGATATTCTACAAAGAATACTCCGGTAACCAGACAAGATACCGCAACAAGAACACCAAAAAGCCACATCCGTTTAACTGAAGACACAAATAGCGGCGCGATAGTGGCGACCAGGTAGATAACGAAGGCTATCCTTACCAGGGCTCTGGGGAAATCATCAATGTATACGATGTGGAAACTTTGTATCTGTGGGTAGACACTGTAAAGAATGAGGCAGTAAGTATAAAACACTGATACTATTCCCCCGGCGGCTATTAAACCAGCCAGGACTTTCCTTCTCTGCTTCCCCTTTTCTAAAAGCCAAATGGATAGTGGAATCATCGTTGGCCAGATAATCAACGCTGTTATGAGAAATATATACATACCGGTAGATTGGAGTTTGTCCGCGCTGCCAGATTTCAGAGTTATCCATAATATGCCCTCAGCACATTGTTGGATGCCAAATATGAACGGTATTACCGCAAAAGGTATCTGCGCCGGTTTTTTGACTTTCATCAGTGTAGCCACACCGATAGCGGATATTACGGCGCTTCCCGTAAAACTGGCTTCAGCTGAAAAACACATAGAATCCTTTTCGTGTTACTGATGTTTTTGTGACTATTATAGCAGGTTCTGTTTCCAGAAAAACAACTTGTCACTCTTGGTCGGCGGTTCAAATCCACCCGCTACCACCAAATTATTTTGCGTTAGTTGGCTTAGTCTCTGATATTTCACTCACCATCACTTATGGTGCAAAGCCCGGTGAGCATTTCTGAAAGATATCATTTTGTGCAGGTGTTCCTTATACTCATCACCATTATCTGAATGAATTACCGGCGGCTGCTCTTTACCGGTGATATTTTCAGGTTTATTTAACACCGGTTTTTTTATCTCGTTTTTCTCCGCCAGCATTGCTGGAGACGGTGCCTTTTTAGTTCTTTGTTCATCATCCGTCGGTTTAGGAGATGTGAATTCATTTATGGCTATGCCGATTATGCTGGCGACGGCAGTGATTAAATCAGAATCATCTTTGGTAAATCTTTTTCTGGTACGATAAACTACTCCCATAATGCCATTTACGCGATATGTAATTATCGGCACGGCGATTAAAGCAACAAAGCCCGATTCCGCAAACATTGACATACCGAGATGTCCGTCTTGACTTAAGTCCGGGATGGTTACACTGGTTCCTGCGCCGATTATCTCTTTAGCGAGAGGATGGTTTAAATCCATGGCAGCCATTTTTTCTTGTATGTAAGGGGTAAAACCTTGGTGGGCAGACAAAATTAGTTTATTACTGCCGGGAGCGATTACTTGAACCCAGCAGCAATTGGTACCCAGCGCTCGGGATAAAGTATCTAAGGCACTATCCAGGAAACGCTCGGGGACATGCGTCAGCGATAACATTTCTGTTATTTCGCTGATGATTTGGAAAATCTTGTCAGTCTTAATTGCTTATCAAGCTTTCACCGATAGAATTTCAGCCACATTATATAACATATTGATAGAATTTGATAATTGGGGTAATAGCAGGTCAAACAACAACTTGTCGACGGTTCACTTAGCTTAAACATAGTTGAAGGAAATCCGCCCTCCACCACCAAATCCTCGCTGATATTTTTTCATGCTTGTTGACCTTTTTCTGCTTCTCGTGTAATATCGTGGTGAACTTGTATTTGAAGGAGCAATATGGCTAAGAAAAAGTATCAGCAATTTGTCTTTTCCGACTTTAAAGAAAACATGGACCTGCCGTTTATGTCCAAGCCCCAGGCTTACTTTAGAGGGGATACCCAGATACCCGGTGCAAACATGAATTTTGGCTGGCAGTGTTTTATTAAACCCATTCTGTTGGAAAAGGAACCCCATACTCATGATGCTCATGAATACCTGATTTTCCTGGGGAATGACACTGCCGATCTTTTCAGCAGCTTTGATGCGCAGATTGATTTATTTCTCGGGGAAGAAAAAGAGCAGTACTTAATCGATAAACCGACGGTTGTCTATATCCCGCCGAATATGGTGCATTGCCCGCTTAACTTCCGCGTCATCAATAGACCGGTGTTTTTCACTGCCCTCCTGCAAAGCCCCGTTTTCACCAAGACGATGAACGGCAAGGAATTCACCTTTAGAGGGCCTGGTGTTGACGGCCCAATTAAACCGGAAGTCTTTAAGTAAACGAGACCTAACCGGCTTCCTTGTCTAACTCCACGGTTTTGCCGTAACACAGCAGGTAATCGCCCGCCTGTAACGTCTCCGCGTCTTTAGGCGAGGAAATTACTTTGCCGCCTCTTTCAATAGCCAAAACCGCCAGGTCGTCCTTTTGGAATTTACCCACCGTTAAACCGGTTTTATTTTTTTCGGTAATTTTAATGCGGGCCACGGCATAGTCGTCACTTTGGTGCAGCAGCTCAACGCTGACTGGCCCTTTATGGAACACCTTGAGCACGATAGTGGCCAGCCACCGGATGACGCCGGTCCAGATTAATATGATGAGAATTACCAGCGACCCCGCGATAATCCCGATGTGCGTTGCGGAAGGCGCGGCGATGCCGGCCTTAACATAGAGTATCATCAGAAACAGAAAGGCGGTAATCCCCACGCAGCCGAGGAAAATCAGCCACGAGACGATGCGGCGGCGCCTGGGGTACTCCACGATATCCTCCGCCTGCCGGGTGGTGAAACCTGTATTGCTTAAGGCGGAAAGCGACTGGAAAAACGCTTTAGATCGTTCCATACCGGTTGCTTCCAGAGCGATAGCCCCCACCCACAAAATCAGCAGCCAGACAAATAAAAAGATAAATACACCGGTTATCTGCATAATCAACTCCTTTTTTAATTTTTCTCGGTAAGGTCATTTTATCACATGTTCTTCAACCAGCCACATCTTGGCATTACGCAGGTCGCAGAATTTGGCGCCATCCTCTGCCAGTTCTTTAGAGGCGCGGATGGCCTCCATGGATTTTTGCCAGCTCGCAACGTCGTCGTACCACGTTTCCACAATACCGTCTCCCTCGAATTCCATCCCCGGGATGGCGATAAAGTGATTCTGCACATAACGCCGGACACCGGGCATCAGTTTAGCGGCTAACGGCGCATGTTCTTCCAGCCAATACCGGCTGAACTCCTCGCGGGTTAACCCGGCTTTGCGGTGGGCGACAACTATTGACTTAATCATGAATAAATCTCCTTTAGAAATATGCCCATTGTACTCCGAAGCCGCCGTATTTTTCAATTTGACGTGTAGGCAGCGGGGCGTCTATTATTGACGCAAAGGAGCAGGAAAATGATAAAAGTAATGATGTTGGTAAAAAGAAAACCGGGTATCAGCAAGGAAGAATTTTATAATTACTGGCAGAACGTCCACGGGCCGCTGGTGGCAAAAAGTATCCCCGCCCTCCGTAAATACGTCCAGAACCACTTTGTAGAGACGCCGGAACAGGAATATGAAGGCGACGGCATTATCGAGACATGGTACGACAGTATTGAAGACTGGCAGCAGCCGAAGGATATTAAAAAGAACCAGGAAACTGACGCGTTAATGGCGGACTGGGCAAAAATAGCCGACATGAGCCCGCCTAAAATATGGGTGGTGGAGGAGCACGTCATTAAGGACGAGACGAAGTAAAATATCTAAATACTTTCCTTCTTCTCCTCATTCTCCCGCGCCAGTTTTTCGGCTTCTGCCGTCAGCTTTTCCCACTCGGCCGTCAGCGCGCGGATGCTTTCCTTGGCTTTGACGTATTCGCGGTTGGTTTCCGCTACTTTAAAGCCGTCTTTATAATGGTCCGGGTCGGCGAAAAGCGCCTCGATTTCGTCCAGGCGAGCCGAAAGCTCGGCGACTTTCTCTTCAATTTCGGTGATGCGCTTTTTCACGGGACCCGCCTTGCGGTAAAGCTCGTTTCTCAAGCTGGCTTCAATTGCCTTGCGCTGCTGTCGGTCTTCTTTGGGTTTGACCGGGGCGTGCTCCCGGATAGCCCTTAAAGTTTCCGGGACGGTGTCAATACGCGGCGTTTGAGTTTCTAAAAACTCGTCGTAATTACCGTTAAAGACGCGCATCTTGCCATCCTTGATGTCAATGATTTTATTGGCGATTTCCCGAATCAGCGTCCTGTCATGGGTGATAAAACATATCGTACCGGTATAGGCGTCTAAAGCGTCGGTCAGTATTTCCCGGCTGGGGATGTCCAGGTGGTTGGTCGGCTCATCCAGCAGTAAGAAGTTGGCCGGACGCGTTAACAGCTTGGCAATGGCGAGACGGGTCTTTTCCCCGCCCGAAAGCACCGCCACCTCTTTCAGCACATCATCCCCGGTAAATAAGAATGCCCCCAGTATCCTCCTAATTATTTCTTCCGACATAAAACCCGGGGCAGCAGAGTAGGCTTCCTGTAAAACTGTATTCTCAACATTTAACACATCGGTGCGCGTTTGAGAGAAATAACCTATATCTACATTATGCCCAACAATGCGCTGCCCTGCGTTAACATCTATTACCCCGGATAAAAAGAT
>CAIWTG010000068.1 GCA_903915565.1 uncultured Chloroflexota bacterium | reverse complement strand
TTGATCATGAACTTGAAAAATTTGTGCGGAAAAACGTGATAGTACAGCTTTTGCGGCTGGAATGACCTGCCCAATTCCGGGTATTTTTTCGGGTCATTGCAGGCTTCAAATGCCATCATCGTCGCCTTATAAATGGCAATATGGTCGGGGTGTCCGTACCCGCCATTAGGATCGGACGTAATCATAACCTCCGGTTTTAGCTCCCTGATGATTTTCACGATTTGTTTCGCCACCTGTTCTGTGGGGGTGGCGGCTAAAGCTTTAGGGTTTTTATTCTCAGTCGAGCCCGCCATGCCGGAATCGCGGTAGCCCAGGTAAATAACGTCTTTCAGACCGAGGACTTTGGCGGCGCATTCCAGCTCGTGCGTGCGCAGGTCAGCGATGTTTTTATAGCCCTTGAGCATTTCCGGCGGCACTTCGCCGACCTCGCCGCGGGTACCGCAGACGTAATAGACGTTATAGCCGGCGGTGGTATAATGCGCCAGCGTTCCCCCGATACCGAAGGATTCGTCGTCCGGGTGCGCGCCGGTTAATACCAGTGTTTTAGGTGTATTCATTTCAGTTTTTTAATCCCTTCCAGGTACGGCTCTTTGATGATGCCTTTATCGGTAATGATAGCAGTAATATATTGGTGCGGCGTAACGTCAAAGGCAGGGTTGGCGGCACTTACTCCTGCCGGTGTGATTCTCCTGCCCAAAAGATGAGTTACTTCTTCCGCCTTGCGCTCTTCGATGGGTATTTGTTTGCCCGACCTAATGGAGGTGTCAATGGTGGAAACAGGCGCGGCAATATAAAAAGGTATTTTGTTTTCTTTAGCCAGCACCGCCAGTGTATAGGTGCCGATTTTATTAGCCGTATCGCCGTTGGCGGCTATCCTGTCCGCCCCGGTAATAACGCAGTTGACCTTGCCGCCCCGCATAAAATACCCCGCCATCGAGTCGGTAATCAGCGTCACCGGCACGCCGGCTTTTTTCAATTCCCAGGCGGTCAGCCGCGCCCCTTGTAACAGTGGACGTGTCTCGTCGGCCAGCACTTTGATTTTTTTACCTTGTTTATGCGCCGCAATAATGACTCCCAGCGCCGTGCCATAACCGGACGTTGCCAGGGGACCGGTATTGCAGTGGGTCAGGACCGTCCAGCCGTCTTTAAGAAGTTTTGCCCCCAATTCACTTAAACGTCGGGTAGCCTCGGCTTCTTCCTGATGTATTTTAATAGCCTCAGCCACCAGTGCTTTCTTGATTTCTTCCGGGTTTTTTCCTTTGGCCGCTTTTTTCATCCGCTCTAACGCAAAGAAAAGATTGCGGGCGGTGGGGCGGGTGGACGCAATAGCGTCGCTGACTTTTTGGAGCTGTTTTAAATAATCTCCCCTCGCCGTAGATTTTATCTTTAAAGCGCCTAGAGCTACCCCGTATGCCCCGGCGATACCGATAATCGGCGCCCCGCGGACCTTCATATCTTTAATGGCGGCGGCAACTTTTCGGTAGTCGTCCAGCTCAAGGTAGACTTCTTTTTGGGGCAGCATCGTCTGGTCGAGTATCCTGACTCTATCGCCCAGCCACTCAATTGGCTGATAATCGGTTTTCATGAGCTCTTTCTTTTTTCCCAATCCTCGCGTTTAAGTTCCATCAGTAAAAAGGTATAGCCGTCGCGCCTTAGTGTACTGTATTGGGTAAACCCGCATTTACTGAAACATTTTTGCGCCCGTTTATTCCAGTCCAGTGTCTTGAGGTAAAGGCGACTGAAACTTGAGTTATTATAAATGTGGTCGACCAGGGTATTAATAACGTCGGCGCCGTAGCCTTTACCCCAGTAGTCTTTATCGCCAATCATAATGCCCACCTGCGCTTCCGCCTTCCCGAAGTTGATGTCGTAGCAGGTGCAGTTGCCGATGTGCTTGCCTTCAAGGGTTTCTATCGCCAGGGGAAAGCGGTGGCGGTCTTTATGGTGGACGTGGGATGAATAATCGAGCAGGTAGGCGGAGAAAGACACATCGAGCGTAGTAGCGGCGTCAAGCTCCGAAAGCTCGGGGTCCATTTGCCACTGGTAGTCGTTGCGGACGTCGGAGAGTTTTTTCTCGCGGAGTCTGATTTTCTGGCCTTTGATGGTGTTGCCGTTGAGTGATTTTAGTTCGACAAATTTAGCGCGTTGCCAAAGTTTCATAGTATTAAAGAGCCCGGCGGTAATCAGTTTTCTTCTGGTTCCTCGTCATCCTCTTCTTCTTCGCCGCGCTCCCAGATAGGCTCGGTGAAGTAGTCAATATATTCTTCCATCGCCTGGGCAGCAACCTGCTTGATGCGTTCGCTCGCCTCCACTGCCATTTTCGACATGTCGACGAAGTCAACCTTAATACTCAACATCTCGGTCAGCACTTTAAGCACTGCCAGCGCCGCCATGGGATTGGGCACACGGCTGGCGTAGGTTGGCACTTCACCCAACAGGCAGATGCCGTCCATTTCTCGTTCTTTAGCGACTCCCAGCAGCAGCCCGTTGAGGCCCGCGATTTGCAGGTTGGTGGAATGCTCAAGATTATAAGCTTTAAGGTCGGTGGCTAAAAGGTGGCTGGTGGCTACACCCCAGACCTTGGGCGGTTCGGTATGGTGGATGCGGGTGATGGCGGCGGCGCAGGTATAAACGCACTCCGCGCCAAACTTCGCGCCGACGTCCAGGATACAGTGCGCCAGCTCGTAGCC
>CAIWTG010000067.1 GCA_903915565.1 uncultured Chloroflexota bacterium | reverse complement strand
GGGCATCGACTGGACGAAGATTTAGCTAGCCACCGTGAATCACATACAAAAGGTTCAGCTTATCGCCGTCTTTTAACGGCTGGTCCATTTTTTTAGGGTAAACGTTCTGCCCGTTGATAAAATAGTCGTACGTGCGTTGCAGGTTGCCGTCTTTATCGAGGAGTAGGCGCCCAAGCTTGGGGAATTGTGTTACGAGGTCGTGCAGGCACTCGCGGACGGTTTTACCCTCCACCTTTGTTTCCAAAGTGTTGTTCGTGTACAAGCCAAAAAAAGACGACATCTCGATGTTAACGCTCATCGTTTTTTCCCTTTGTCGCCGCAAACCTCGCAGTCGGGGTCGCGGCTTATCTTGAATTCGTTGAATTTCATCTGCAGGGCGTCGTAGGTCAGCAGCCTGTCCGTTAAAAGCTCCCCCAGCCCCACGATATACTTAATGACCTCGGTCGCCTGGATGCACCCGATGACCGCTGGCGTTACCCCGATGACCGGGAATTTCTCCTTAGGCACGCTGGCGCCGTGATACAGGCAGTTGAGGCAGGCGGTCTTTCCCGGTAGCACCGTCATCGCCCTACCCTCAAACCCATAAACCGCCCCATGAAAGAACGGTATCCCTTTTTCTACGGCAGTTTTGTTCAAAAGATAACGCGTCGGCAGGTTGTCCATGGCGTCGACGATTAAGTCCGAGTCCCCCACCAGCTTTGACACGTTGGCTTCGGTTATCGTCTCGCCGATGGTTTCTATCATGATGCCAGTATTGAACTTGTGTAATTTTTCCGCCGCCGACTCCACTTTGCTTCTGCCGATGTTTTCTTCCCAGTGCAGCACCTGCCGGTTGAGGTTGCTTAATTCCACTTTGTCGTGGTCGGCGATGCGCATGGAGCCGATGCCCGCCGCCGCCAGGTAAATCGCAATTGGCGAGCCTAATCCCCCCGCCCCCGCCAGGAATACTTTAGCTTTTTTGAGCTTCTCCTGCCCCGCCTCCCCAAAGCCGTTTATCATTATTTGGCGGTCGTAACGCTGCAGTTCATCGTTAGATAACATTGTTGACCATTTTACACAACATTAAGCATTTTGTCAACGCACGCCTTGGCCCTGACGCGGATTTCCTCCGGCACTTTGACCACCGGCATCATCATATCCAGCGACTCCAGGATTTTTTCCAGCGTGATTTTCTTCATATTGGGGCAAACCGCCAGGGCGGAAGCCGGATAAAATTTCTTGCCCGGGTTTTCTTTATGGAGACGATGTAATATTTCCACCTCGGTCCCGACAATTAGCTCTTCAACTTCAGGCCGGGCAGCGTAGCGTATTATACCGCTGGTGCTTAAGGCTTCGTCCGCCAGGGCGATAACCTCTGGACGGCATTCCGGGTGCACGACCACTTTGGCTTTAGGGTGTTCTGTTCGCTGTTTATTAATATCTTCCGGCGTTATCTTTACATGGGTAGGGCAGTAACCCGGCCAGAGTTCCATCTTCTTGCCGGTCCTTTTGGAGATAAAGTCGCCGAGATACTGGTCCTGCACGAAGAGTATTTTGTCGCTCTTAATCGTATTCATCACCTTAACCCCGTTAGCCGATGTGCAGCAGTAATCGCTTTCTGCTTTAACGGCGGCGGTAGAGTTGATGTAGGTGACTACCGTATAGCCGGGCAGTTCCTGCTTTTTCTGCCGCAGCTGGATGCTGTTTATCATATTTGCCATCGGGCAGCCGGCGCCGGCGTCCGGCAGCAGCACGGTTTTAGTTGGATTCAGGATGGAAGCCGTCTCCGCCATAAAATGCACGCCGCAAAACACAATGACGTCAGCGTCGGTTTTAGCGGCTTTCTGGCTAAGCTCCAGCGAATCCCCAACGAAGTCCGCAATATCCTGCACCTCGCCGCGCTGGTAGTTGTGCGCCAGGATAACGGCATTTTTTTCTTTTTTCAGCTTTAGTATTTGCTCGGTAATATTGTTCGCCATATCTTAATTTTACCCTAAAACGTGATGTTATGTGGTACGAATTCTCTCCCCGCCGCAATAAATCTTCAGGCTGTTTTTTAACGGCGCTTTCACCGGGGCATCGGAACTTATCTTCGACCTCACCGTCCGCACAAACCCGATGACGGTTAAGCCGCACTTCTTACCTGTCTCCAGTCCTTTGTCGGTCGCCGCCGTTTTGGTGGCGACTATCGGGATGCCGCTACGGCCAATCTTCGTCACCATTTCCGAAGCCAACCGCCCCGTAGTTACCAAAAACAAACGACTGCAGTCTATCTTGCGCAGCAGGACATAGCCGATAATTTTGTCCAGCGCGTTATGCCGCCCGATGTCTTCAACGATACAAACCGGGCTGGCTCTGGTATTAAAAAGACCGGCAGCATGGACGCCCTCGGTCTCGGTATAAAGCGCGGCGTTCCTGAAAACCTGGTTCATCGCCGAAAAAATCGTGCGTTTGCTCACCACGACATCAGATTTATTTTCCGCCAGGCTGGCTTCCCCAAAGTACGCCGACTTGCCGCCGCCGGAACAAATATGGTAACTGATTTTAGCGGCATCGGTTAGGGTTTTACGTTTGTCTTTCAAAGAAATATGAACGGTGTTATTCAGGATTTCCAGCGACGCCACTTCGTCCAAACCGTTAATAAATCCTTGCCCGAAGAGATGCCCCACCGCGAACTCTTTTAAGAGGGTGGGGGTAATGGAGGCGGTGACCAGCAGTTTGCCGTTAACATATACCGGGAATTCCTGCTCGATAACAACGCTGGTTTTCGTCGCGTTCATGCGCCCGTCGCTGTACTGCCATCCATCCATTTTTCTTGATGTTTTTAGACTTGGCATTTAACCGATTCTCTCCGGGTGACTATATACCATCATATTTTTGCCCCGCACTCTCCCGACCATGGTAACACCCGCTTTTTCGGCTGTTTCTATCGCCAGCGTCGTCGGCACGCCCCTGGTAACGATAATCGGGATATTCACGTTGCGGCATTTACATATCATTTCCGACGGCTGCCTGCCGGTAGCAGCGACCACCGTTTGACCGAAATTTACTTTGTGCAATAAACCGTAGCCAATGACTTTGTCCACGGCATTATACTCTCCCAGGTCTTCCGTGACGCAGATAGCATCGCTGCCGTTAAGAAATAGGCCGGCGGAGTGCACGGCTTCGGTCTCGGGAGAAATGGAACCGCTCGGGACCATATCCTGTATCCGGCCTTTCGTCTGTTCTTCGATCCATGAATTTATGGTTATCCGCGACTCTTCGGCGGCATGGATAAAGTCGAGCTGGTGCAGACCCGTACCGTAATTGAGGGCAATGGT
>CAIWTG010000066.1 GCA_903915565.1 uncultured Chloroflexota bacterium | reverse complement strand
TCCACAGTAAGATGATGCCGGCAAAAATGCCCAGGTGCAATAGGACGCCTCTGATATAGACCAGTTTATGTATTCTGGCGCTTTCCTTTTTCCAGGGGAGCATGCCAAAGGTATAAGAATAAATAATCGCCCTGAATAACGATATCCTGGGCGGGGAGGGGTCTTTAACGCCCCGGTGCGCCATTAGCATAGCGATGCGCACCACCAGTCCACCCAGACCAAACACCAGCGCGATGATGAGCACCAGATATGACGGATTGGAAAAATCCATAACGCTTACTTGAGCCTCCGCACGAAGAAGTGGACTATCTTGCCTTCGCGCTCTATCTTAATGACTTCGTTGCCGGTGGTGCGCGCCCAGGCCGGAATATCAATCAAAACGCCGGGGTCGGTTGCAGTGGCTTCAATGACCGCTCCTACCGCCGCCTCTTTAATGGCTTTACTCACCCTGACCACCGGCATGGGGCACATCAGCCCCTCCAGGTTAAGCTTAACATCGGCTTTAATTTCTGCCATTTTTTTCTCCTGTATTTATTTAAGTTTTAAGTCTAGATAAAGAGGGTCTGCTTCGAGCGGTCGGACATTTCCAGCATCGCCGCGACGCCGCAGGAATTCTGGACGCCTTCAATGAGGTCTTCGGCTTTAATTTCCATGATTTCCATACTCATCTGGCAGGGCCAGAGCTTGACGCCAAGGTCCAGCGCCGTCTGGCGGAGCTCTTCCAGGGACGGTACGTTCTTATTCTTCATCATCACTTTGAACATCCAGCGTCCGAGGCCGAACATGTTAAAGCGGCTTGGGCCGATGCGGTTGATACCGCCGCGATTTAGGATGCCAATCATGCGCCCGAACAGGCCTTTGCCGGTGAAGTTGCCTCTCTGGAGAGCTTTAATACCCCAGAAGGTAAAGAACATATTGGTTTCTTTGCCCATCGCCGCCGCCCCCAGCGCGATGTTGAAAGCCGCAATCATTTTATCCTGGTCGCCGCTCATGACGACGAGAGTAGTGCCGTTGTCTTTTTCTTTAGCCATTTTCGTGTCCTCCTGTTTTTATTTTGGAGATGAGGCGGTAATCAGCCTTTCCGCCGTATCTTTATCTTTAGCCATTTGACTAAGCAGGATGTTGTGAACCATATCGCACGCCGCGATAATTTTAGGGTCGGATATGCTGTAAATTATCCTTGTCCCGTTCCGCCGCGTTTTGACGACGCCCCGCTCGCGCAGCAGCGCCAGGTGACGCGATACCACCGGCTGGAGCAAGCCCAGCGCCGACTGTATTTGCCCCACCGTTTTCTCCCCCGACCGCAGTTCGTGGATAATCATTAGCCGGGTAGGGTCGGCAAAGGTCTTGCAAAGCCGGGCTTTAAGCCTGTATAACTCCTTTTCGTTTTGAATAGTCATTAAGGTAACCCCCTATTTGTTTATATACCTCTATATATATGTTAGGACGTATACGAGGAAAAAAGGAAGAGGCATGAGGCAGATTTTGCCAAATGTATGAAAAATGTAATGCCCCTTGAACGTTCATATATCTCTATATATATATTAGCACATATATAGGGAAAAGGGAAAGAGAAGGGCAACATATATCGTAACATCGATGAGAATTTTAACTCTTGGGGCTTTCTCTAATTATACAAGAAATAGCTAAACGTATTGGTCAAGATACACTTAAAAATATTGCATATATTATACTAATAATGTCTATTGAGATATGCTATAATAGCATACACTCCAGTTAAGTGATGGAACATTATTCATGCAAATTAACGAAGCTTCGAGGTTGTCCATAAAAAATGTTTATAAAGAAGGTTTGACTGACATATTCCCTCGTCCTGCCGAGATAGAACAGTTAAAAAGTGAAGCCTTTCAAAAATACTTAATTGGTAATGTTTCAAAATGTATCAAGGGTAACTCACTTGAGTCTCTAGAAATATCACAAATTGAACATGTGTTGCTACCCAAAGGTGGCCCATTCGATTTTAGACGATGCGCATTGATACAACCACTTGATACAATTAAGTATCTTGCTTTAGTATTAACAATTGCCGATGAATTTGAACGTTTACGCCCAACAAAGTCAAGGCATATTGTATTTTCTTATAGGTTCAAAACT
>CAIWTG010000065.1 GCA_903915565.1 uncultured Chloroflexota bacterium | reverse complement strand
TGGCTATAAAAAGCCATTAGCCTCCTCATATAGACAAATTAATGTAACATCTGTATAATGTATCCATATAACCATGTCACACAGTAATGTTTCAGCACCAAAGAGAATTATTCTCATCCTTACCGGCCCCTCTCTAATTTAAGGAGAGGGGACTAATCGGTTGCACCTCAAAACTATTCTCTTAAGGAGGAACATTTAATGGACAGGGTTATTATTTTTGATACCACATTGCGGGATGGGGAACAGGCGGCAGGTGGTTCTCTCAATGCCCAGGAAAAACTGGAAATTGCACGTCAGCTGGAAAGACTCGGCGTTGACGTTATCGAAGCGGGTTTCCCCGTAACCTCTCCCGGCGACTTTGAAGCCGTCCGCGTAATTGCCGAAAAAATCCGTAAGCCTTCTATCTGTGCCTTGATGCATGCCAATCTCAAGGCCGTTGACGAAAGCTGGAAGGCGATTAAAAAAGCGTCCAACCCGCGCATCCATATCGTCCTTTCTTCTTCGGATATTCATCTTTTTTATCAGCTCCGCAAGAGCCGCGAGCAAATCATCGAGATGTCCCGCGATACGGTGAAACATGCCCGTAAATACACGGACAATATCGAGTTCTCGGCCATGGATGCCTCCCGCACCGAGCCGGCGTTTATCTATCAACTCCTCAAAATAGTAATTGACGCCGGCGCCACAACGGTGAATATACCGGATACCGTCGGCTACGCCATGCCGCAGCAATGGGCTACTGTTATTGAGGGCATTCTTAAAAACGTCCCCAATATTGATAAAGCCGTCGTCAGTACCCACTGCCATAACGACCTCGGTCTGGCCGTCGCCAATAGTCTGGCCGCCATTAAAGCTGGTGCCCGGCAGGTAGAAGGCTGCATCAACGGCATCGGTGAGCGCGCCGGTAACGCCGCTTTAGAGGAAATCATTATGGCGATTAAAACCCGCAGCGATTTCTTTAACCTGACGACGCGCATTGATACGAAGCAGATTTACCGGACAAGTCGTTTGGTCAGCGACCTGACAGGTTTCCACGTACAGCCCAATAAAGCCATCATCGGCGGCAATGCTTTTCGCCACTCCTCCGGTTTGCATGTGGATGGCCTCTTGAAGAAATCCTCCACTTACGAAATTATGGACCCACGTTCGGTGGGCATTCCTTCCAGCAGCATCGTATTGGGCAAGACCAGCGGCCGCCACGCATTCAGAGAACGACTATCCGAGTTAGGCTACACGTTGAATGATGAAGACCTGAATAAAGCTTTCGCCGCCTTTAAAGAGCTGGCGGACAAAAAGAAAGATATCACCGACCGTGATATCGAATCACTGGTGGCGGAAGAGCAGCGCACCATTTCCGAGCAGTATCACCTTGACCGTTTGCAGGTTACCTGCGGCGACCGCGGTATTCCCACCGCGGCGGTCCGGCTCATGAGCCCCGGCGGCAAGGCTTTAGAAGATGCCGCTCTGGGCACCGGACCTGTCGACGCGGTGTATAAGGCAATCAACCGACTGGTAAAAGTGCCCAACGAGCTTACGGAGTTTTCCGTAAAATCAATCACCGAGGGTATTGACGCCATCGGCGAAGTTCTGATAAGAATAGAGAGCGAAGGCGTAACCTATACCGGCCGCGGCGCGGATACGGACATCATCGTTTCCAGTGCCAAGGCATATATTAATGCACTTAACCGCCTGCTGGCGGCGAAGAAAGCTAAAGGAAAAAAGAAATGAATGTAGAATTAGAAATGGTGCTCCGGTTGGTACTGGCAACCTTTCTGGGCGCGGTTATCGGCTTCCAGCGTGAATATTCCGGCAAGGAAGCCGGCTTAAGAACGAATATGCTCATCTGCCTGGGCTCGGCGCTGTTTACGGTACTGTCTATTTATGCCTTCCCCGGCAGTGACCCCTCACGCATCGCCGCCAGTATTGCCACCGGTATCGGTTTTATCGGTGCTGGGGTAATTTTACATCAGGGTGGTGGCGAGGTCATCGGACTGACGTCGGCAGCTACCATCTGGGCGGTGGCGGCTATCGGTATGGCGGCGGGCGCAGGAATGTACTATATCGCCCCGGCGGCTACCATATTAGTAACGATAACATTGCTGTTGCCCCATCTTGGAAGGCCAAAAAACGGTATCCCCCCGAAAAAATAATCAGGAGAAAACTGTGAACTTAGCTGAAAAAATATTAGCCGCTCATTCCGGCAAAAAGATAGTAACCCCCGGCGAGTTTATCAACGCCCGGGTGGATATGGTTTTGTCTAACGATATTACCGCCCCCATCGCCATTAACGAGTTCCGTCGCCTGGGCGTGTCCAAGGTCTTTGATAAAAACAAAATCGTTATGGTTGCCGACCATTTTGTGCCAAATAAGGATATTCTTTCCGCCGAGCAAGCCAAACAGATGCGCGAGTTCTGCAAGGAGTACGGCGTCAAGTTTTATGACGTCGGCGAGATGGGTATCGAGCATGTCCTCCTGCCGGAACAGGGTTTCGTCCTTCCCGGCGACGTCGTTATCGGGGCGGATTCCCATACCTGCACCTATGGCGCGGTGGGCGCTTTTGCCACCGGCATGGGCTCGACGGATGTTGCGGTGGCGATGGCTACCGGCGACATCTGGATGAAAGTCCCGCCGACGATTAAGTTTGTCTACCGCGGTGAACTTGGCAAATGGGTAGGGGGCAAGGACCTCATCCTTTATACCATCGGCAATATCGGTGTGGATGGCGCTCTTTACGCCGCTATGGAGTTCACCGGCGAGGCTATTGACCAGCTGTCTATGGACGGGCGCTTCACCATGGCTAACATGGCCATCGAAGCTGGCGGCAAGGCTGGTTTGTTCCACGTAGATAATAAGACGCAACTTTACATAAAGTCTAGAGCTAAGAAAAACTACCTTGTTTATGAAACAGACAGCGACGCCGAATACGAAAAAGTAATTGAGTACGATGTTACCACCATTGAACCACAGGTATCGATGCCGCATTCTCCGGCCAATGCTAAAGCGGTGGGTAAAGTAGGCAGTGTAAAAATTGACCAGGCGGTTATCGGCAGCTGCACTAACGGCCGCATCGAAGACCTGCGTTTAGCCGCCCAGATATTCCGGCGGCATAAAGTAAAACCCGGTATCCGCTGCATCATCATCCCCGGCACGCAACAGGTCTACCTGGACGCTTTAGCCGAGGGGCTTATCGAGATATTTGTTAAAGCCGGCGCCGCTGTCAGCACGCCTACCTGCGGACCCTGTCTGGGCGGGCACATGGGCGTCCTGGCAGAAGGGGAGCGTTGTATCTCGACCACCAATCGCAACTTCGTCGGCCGTATGGGCTCTGCTAAGTCGGAAGTCTACCTGGCTAACCCCGCCGTCGCTGCCGCCAGCGCGGTAACCGGTAAAATCACCCACCCTGATGAGGTGATGAAATAGTTTTCTTGTCATTCCAGCGAAGGCTGGAATCCAGGTGGGGTGGGGCTTGATACTTGATATTTGTTACTTAGTACCTATAAGGAGTCTCTATGAAACTAAAAGGTAAAGTCTTTAAATACGGCGCCGATGTCAATACGGACGTTATTATCCCCGCCCGCTACCTTAACGTCTCCGCTCCCGCCGAGCTTGCCAAGCACTGCATGGAAGATATTGACACCACTTTCCTTAAAAAGGTAAAACCCGGCGACATTATTATGGCAACGACGAACTTTGGGTGCGGCTCCTCCCGCGAACACGCCCCGCTGGCTATTAAAGCCTCGGGCATTTCCTGCGTTATCGCCCACAGCTTTGCCCGCATCTTCTTCCGCAACGCCATTAACATCGGTCTGCCACTCCTTGAATGCGCCGAGTCGGTGAATAATACCAAAGCCGGTGACGCGTTAGAAATCGATTTGGCGAAAGGCACGATTAAAAACATTACTAACGGCAAAACCTTTACCGCCGAGCCCTATCCCGACTTCATGTCGGGCATAATCTCAGCGGGCGGACTGATTGCCTATACGAAGAAACGATTGGCTCTTGCTAAAGCTTAGTATTGAGAGGAAGATTTATGAATTTTAATATCGTTGTTACCCCCGGCGACGGCGTCGGCCCCGAATGCGTTAACGAAGCCATCAAAGTGCTGGATTCCGTCGGTAAAAAATACGGACACCAATTTAAGTATGACTACCGTCTGGTTGGCGGCGCTGCCATTGACGCCGAGGGCGTGGCGGTCTCCAAAGCCACGGTTAAGGCCTGCAAAAAAGCCGACGCGGTTTTACTGGGCGCGGTCGGTGGACCCAAATGGGACGACCCTCTGG
Source organism: uncultured Chloroflexota bacterium (assembly GCA_903915565.1). Classification (GTDB taxonomy): domain Bacteria; phylum Chloroflexota; class Dehalococcoidia; order Dehalococcoidales; family RBG-16-60-22; genus RBG-13-51-18. The sequence goes on along the minus strand of CAIWTG010000065.1, from coordinate 160 downwards.
CTAAGGTCCGCCCGGAAGATGGGCTTTTAGAACTACGTAAAGCCTTGACGCTCTTTGCTAACTTGAGGCCGGTGCATGTCTATCCCGTTCTGGTTGATTCCACCAATCTTAAACCGGACGTGATAAGAGGGGTGGACTTTATCTTTATCCTCGAATTGAC
>CAIWTG010000064.1 GCA_903915565.1 uncultured Chloroflexota bacterium | reverse complement strand
TGCGGGGCGCCGGAAAGGCGTTCCACGTTAGTGAAGCCGCAATAATCCATGTTCAATTGTTCTTTAGCGTATTTCTTGATTTCGTCTTTAAGTTTCAAAGCGGACCTCCTGGAGTTAATGTAGTATTTCTAAACTGTAATTATATCAAGGGAGAGGGCGAAAGGGAAATGCCAACCTTATATTTTTCAAGATTTTTTGTGCCTTACCCCCTTGCCCCCTCTCCGAACAAAAGATTAAATGAAGCCATTAGTATAAATGTTCGGAGAGGGGGATTATCTGGGGAGGGGGCAGCGCCCCCTCCCGCAACCTACCTCCTTTTAGGCAGATAAAGTAGACATAATATTTATATTTAGCTACGAGACGATTGCCCGCAGAGGCTCAATATGTTATATTTATGTGCATGGACGGGGAATCGAATTATATAGCTTCCGGCGGGATAACCTCACCGGGAGGATTCATGGCGGGCGCGGTTAACGCCGGTATCAAGGACGGCACCGGCCAGCGACTCGACCTCGGCATTTTGCTATCGACTAAGACGTGCGTCGCCGCAGGTGTGTTTACCACCAATAAAGTAAAAGCAGCACCGGTACTGTTAAGTCGGGAGCGGCTGAAGAGGGGCGCCATCCGGGCGATTGTAATGAACAGCGGCTGCGCTAATGCCTGCACCGGCAAACAGGGCCTGCTGGACGCTTCGGAGATGACCGAGCTGGCGGGGAAGAATATGGGCATTAAAAAGGAAGAAGTGATAATAGCCAGCACAGGGGTAATCGGCAGAATGCTGCCGATGGAACGTATCCGGGCGGCGCTGCCCAAAATCATGTTCTCGGCGGCGGGGGGACACGACCTGGCCCGGGCGATTATGACGACAGATAAAGTGCCTAAAGAGGTGGCGGTAAAGACGGACTATTTTACAATAGGGGGGATACTAAAGGGGGCGGGGATGATTCACCCCGATTTAGCGACGATGCTTTGCTTTTTGACGACCGACGCCGCCGTTGAGCCCGGCTTTTTACGCCTGGCATTAAAGGATGCGGCGACAGTCTCGTTCAATATGCTGTCCATTGACGGCGACAGCAGCACAAACGACACGGTAATTTTAATGGCGAACGGGGTGGTGGGGGGAGAGACGATAAGGATGGGCAGCCATAAAGCTAAAGTCTTCCAGCAGGCGCTGGAAAAGGTGTGTATTTACCTGGCGAGGGAGGCGGCGCGCGACGGCGAAGGCGCGACCAAGCTGGTTGAAGTTAGAGTTTCCGGGGCGATAAGTTTGCACGACGCGCAGGTAGCGGCAAGGACAATCGTGAGTTCGTCGCTGGTAAAGACAGCGATGTACGGCGCCGACCCCAACTGGGGACGCATACTGGCGGCGGCAGGGCGGAGCGGGGCGGCTCTGGAGGCGGACAAAACCGAGCTATTTATGGGCGACACATGCGTCGCCAAGGACGGGGTGGGGGTAAAATTTAATGAGGCGGCGGTGGTGGAATATCTTAAAGGCAAAGAGGTAAATATAAGATTAAACTTACACCTGGGCAAAGCAGAAGCCATGGCCTGGGGCTGCGATATGTCCGAAGAATATATAAAAACCAACACGGAATACACCACTTAAATAATCAAAACTTAAATCTTCCCGAGTGAGGTCGGGATGCCGTATGACGTTAAGGAATCGGCACAAAAACAGGTAAAAATATGAAAGACATCACAGTTATAAAAATCGGGGGGTCAACGTTTAACAGCGGTGATACGACGATGCAAGACATCGCGGCGCTGCAGAAAAAGAAGCACCCCCTGGTGGTAGTACACGGCGGCGGCAATACCGTGACGGAATGGCTCAAGCGGCAGGGAGTCGCCACGAATTTCGTGCGGGGCGAACGCGTTACCGATTTACATTCGCTGGCGGTGGCAACAGCGGTGCTGGCGGGGTTGGTCAATAAAGAAACATCGGCGGCGATTAACTTATACGGCGGGCGGGCAGTGGGCATCAGCGGGGTGGACGGCTCGCTTATCGAAAGCAGCATTAAAGATAAAGAAATGGGCTACGTGGGAGCGGTGGGAAAAGTAAATATCGGCGTTTTGAAGACGCTTTTAAAAGACGGGTTCATACCGGTCGTCTCGCCAATCAGCCTTTACTCGCTGAACAGGGTTGGGGAGGAGCCGGGCGTCATTAACGTCAACAGCGACCCGATTGCCGTGGAAATCGCGGCGGCGCTGGGGGCAAAACGGCTGATTTTTTTAACAGACGTTGACGGCATTCAAGACAAAAACGGCAAGACAATATCCAAGATAAACCAAAATGAAGCGGAGTCACTAATAAAGTCGGGGGTAATTGAGGGGGGCATGATTCCGAAGGTAAACGCCTGCCTCAAGGCTTTAAAAGCAGGTTCGCTAGCACGTATAATAGATGGAAGAAAACCACATGCTTTGCTGGACGAATTCGACAAAATTCAAGGCGGCACGACGATAGGAAAATGAGATGACAGACTGGTTTGAAATTGAAAAAACATATTATATGCGCACTTTTGAAAAAGTGCGGCTGCCGGTGGTACTGGTCAAGGGGAAGGGCGCCATGGTCTGGGACGAAAAAGGTAAACCGTACCTGGACTTTGTGGGCGGCTGGGCGGTAAATTGTCTGGGACACGCGCATCCCGTGGTGGTGGGGGCTTTAGTAGCACAGGCGAAAAAGCTCATCCACACTTCCAACCAGTTCTATACGATACCGCAGCTGCAACTGGCCGAGCTCCTGGTAAAAAACAGCTGCTTTAACCGGGTGTTCTTTGCCAACAGCGGGCTGGAAGCCAATGAAGGGGCGGCCAAGCTGGCACGGCGCTACGGCAAGCTAAAGCTCAACGGGGCGTACGAAGTCATCACGGCGCTGGGGTCTTTCCACGGACGGTCGCTGGCGATGACGGCGGCCACCGGACAAGAGTCCTTCCACACCCCGTATACTCCCCTCCCGGAAGGCTTTATTAATGTTAAGTATAATGATATTGAAGCCATTAAAGCCGCCACCACCGAAAAAACCGCGGCAGTAATGCTGGAGCTAATCGAGGCGGAGACCGGCGTCAACATACCGGCTGAAGATTATATAAAAAAAGTGCGCCAGTGGTGCACAGAAAAGGGCATACTGCTGATTCTGGATGAGATACAGACGGGCATCGGCAGACTGGGGTCGCTGTTCGGCTACCAGTTATACGGCGTCGAACCGGACATCATCACGCTGGCGAAGGGTTTAGCCGGCGGAGTGCCCATCGGGGCGATACTAGCCAAAGAGAGCTGCTCGGTTTTTGTGGCCGGCGACCACGGCGGCACCTTCGGAGGCAACCCACTGGCCTGTGCGGTCGGGTATGCCACGATGAAATATATCATCGAAAAAAATATCGCTGCCGCCGCCGACAGAATAGGGCGATACCTCATGGACAGACTATACCAGCTGAAACAGAAGCAGCCCATCATCACCGAGGTGCGCGGCCGCGGCCTGCTGGTGGCGGTGGAGTTCCGAACCGAGGTAGGGCAGGAAGTATTAATGTCCTGTCTGGAAATGGTTTACTCGTCAATAAGGTCAAACCCAATGCCATCCGCTTAATGCCGCCACTGATTATCAACCGAAAAGACGTGGAGCATGCGGTGGGCATACTGGATAGAGTCCTGACCAGAATTGCGAGATAAATTTTGAAAAAATTATCTATCAATTTGAAAAGCCTGAAAAAAGTGAATAAACTCGGGGTTCCCGGAGTAATCGCGGCCGTCGTCCTGGTAGTTATCCTCCTCGTAGTCATCGTTTATAACTCTAACATCGGGCTAGCCAATAATATAGGTATACAGGAACCTTCCATGGCGGGCACGGACATTTCTCAAGCGCCGCCGGCGGTGGTAGCTGACGCCGAGAAAATGGCGGCCGACGTCGTCGGCAAGGACGCGCAGAACTACCAGAAGGTTGTTAAAGAGTTGGTCGGGACATATCTGGATGCCCTAAGCGCGGACGTCGTTATCTATTTTAACTCGGGGGGAATGGGGTGGAACTATATTTACCAAACGCCGGGTTGGCAGAGTATTTTGGACGGCATCACGTATGACCTTAAAATGCTGGGCTACCATCCGCTGATACTCAACTACAGCCGCACCAGCCGCGATTTCTGGAGCAATATTAAAGAGGTTATCGAAGCCGCCACGCGTTATCCCAGGAAGGTCATTGGGATGGAAAAGCGGGTGGAGTTCTTGAACGACCATTTGCCGAACCTCAAATTCATCATCGCCGGCGAGAGCACCGGCAGCGTCCTTACGGAACAGGCGATGGCATTTTTCCGTAATAACCCCAGAGTTTACAGCATTCAGACGGGCTGCCCATTCTGGTATGTAACGACCGATGAGCCGAGGACAATAAGAATCACCGACAACGGATACGGCTCTGATACATTCAATTACGGCAATATACCCGCTATGATATGGTCAACAGTTAAACACTGGATTGGTGTGAACTCGCCGGAGGAAAACGCGGGCGACGTACTAAAGTCATTAAGGGCGCCGGGGCATGATTATGCCTGGAAATACGAACTTATCAGGAACGACATCGGCGGGTTTTTGGAAGACAACTTCCCGAAAAAGAACTGACCGCAAACAAGGGAGAATTATCGTGAAAGAAAAAGTAGTACTGGCTTACAGCGGCGGGGTGGACACCTCGGTGGCCATCAAGTGGCTACAGGAGAAATATAACGCTGACGTCATCGCGGTAACGATAGACGTCGGCAATGAAAGAGATTTTTCCACGGTACGCCAGAAGGCTTTAAAAATCGGCGCCCTCAAGGCGCTGGTGATTGACGGCAAGGAACTGCTGGTCAAATACTTCCTTTTCCCGGCGCTGCAGGCTAACGCTCTTTACGAAGGGCAGTATCCACTGGCGACGGCTCTATCACGTCCGTTGATGGCCAAGCTGCTGGTGGACACGGCAATGGCGGAGGGGGCGACGGCGATAGCGCACGGGTGCACGGGCAAAGGCAACGACCAGGTGAGATTCGAGGTGGGGATTAACGCCCTCGCGCCACATATGAAAATACTCGCACCGGCCCGCGAGTGGGGCATGACGCGGGAGGAAACGATTAAGTACGCGCAAAAACACGGCATACCCATCCCCGTCACCAAGAAAAGCCCGTATTCCATTGACGTTTGCCTGTGGGGCAGGGCGGTAGAATGCGGCGTGCTGGAAGACCCCTGGGCGGAGCCGCCCGCCGATGCTTATCTCTGGACAAAGGACCCGGACAAGACGCCCGCTAAAGCCCAGTATATTGAAATCGGGTTTGAAAAGGGCGTACCGGTAACACTCAACGGCAAAGAGATGGACGGCATCAGCCTGATTCAAAAATTGAACGAGATTGCGGGCAATCACGGGGTGGGGAGAATCGACCATATAGAAAACCGGCTGGTAGGCATCAAGACGCGTGAGATTTACGAGGCCCCGGCGGCGATAACGCTGATACAGGCGCACCAGGCGCTGGAAGCAATGACGATGTCCAAAGACCAGCTGCGCTTTAAACAAAAGGTAGCAGTAGAGATATCCGACCTGATTTATAACGGGCTGTGGTTCAGCCAGCTTAACCGCGACCTTTCGGCTTATGTCTTAAGCTCGCAGCGGTACGTCAGCGGCACGGTAAGAGTCAAACTCTTTAAAGGGCAGGCGATAGTGGTCGGACGCAAGTCGCCGTGGTCGCTTTACAATTTGAGTTTGGCAACCTATGATAAGGGAGATAAATTCAACCAGAAAGCCGCCGAAGGCTTTATCCACCTGTGGGGTTTGCCGGTAAAGACACAGGCGCAGGTACAGCTCCTGGGGGATAAAGAGGGGCCGTTAAGCATCGTTGGGCCAGCCAAGGCTAAAGGGAAGAAGAAGAAATGACGAACATACGGGGTCGTTTCAGTAAGCCGGCGGATAAGCTGGCGGCGGAATATACTGCCTCGCTCCCTATTGACCAGCGGCTTTATAAACAGGACATCGCCGGGAGCATTGCCCACGTAAAAATGCTCGCTAAGCAGACGATTATCACGCAAAGCGACGCCAAAAAAATCGTCGGCGGGCTAGAAGCTATCCGCAAGGAAATCGAACAGGGTAAATTCAAGTTCAAGGCGGAGCTGGAAGACATCCACATGGCCATTGAATCGCGCCTGATTGATAAAGTGGGGGAGGTGGGGCGAAAGCTCCACACCGCGCGCTCCCGCAACGACCAGATTGCTTTGGATATACGGCTGTTCACCAAGGAAGCAATTGCCGACACTTTAAAACGCATCCGCACCCTTCAAAAAACCATCCTTGATGTGGCGGAGGCGAATAAAGACGTCGCGATACCCGGGCATACACATTTGCAGATAGCGCAACCTGTATTGGTGGCGCATCACTTTTTAGCTTATTTTGAGATGCTGCAGCGGGATTACGAACGATTTAACGATGCCCTAAAGCGGGTGGACGTGATGCCGCTGGGCAGTGGGGCGCTAGCAGGCGTTACTTATAAAATCGACCGGGAGTTTGTGGCGAAAGAGCTGGGGTTTAGTCAGGTGAGTAGGAACAGCATGGACGCCGTCAGCGACCGCGACTTTGTACTGGAATACGAAGCCAACGCCGCCATCGCCATGATGCACCTATCGCGGCTGGCGGAGGAAATAGTCATATGGTCGTCGGCGGAGTTTGGCTATATTGAACTGGACGACGCTTACGCTACGGGCAGCAGCATCATGCCGCAAAAGAAAAACCCGGATATTGCCGAGCTTGCCCGGGGGAAGACAGGCAGGGTTTACGGCAACCTGGTGGCGCTGCTGACGATAATGAAGGGGCTGCCGCTGGCTTATAACAGCGATATGCAGGAAGATAAACCGGGATTTTTCGATACGGTGGACACGCTGGAGGCGACTCTGACGGTATTCGCGGGGATGCTGAAGACGATTAAGGTTAAAGAGGAAAACATCCGGGCGGCATTAGGGCGGGGCTATATCCTGGCGACAGATGTGACAGACTACCTTGTTAAGAAAGGCGCCGCCTTCCGGACCGCCCATGAAATAGTGGGCAAACTGGTGAATTACGCGTCGGAAAAGGGTAAAAACCTCGAAGAACTTGACATAAAAGAATACCAGAAGTTTTCATCGCTTTTTGGCGCCGACGTAGTGAAAATTACGATTGAGTCGGCTTTGGCCGCCAGGGACACCGCCGGCGGAACAGCGCCCAATCAGGTACGCAAGGCACTGGTGGCGGCACGCCGTATTGTAGTATAATAGAATATTCCCCCCAATGAATTATTCCTTTGTATTTTATGTCGGAGAGAAAAGATGAGTAATACGATAGTAATTGAAAACCTGACCAAGTATTATGGGAAATTTTTAGCGGTAGACAACCTCTCGTTGAAAGTAGAGAAGAACGCTAACGTGGGGCTGCTGGGGCCTAACGGCGCCGGCAAGAGCACCACGCTGAAAATATTGTGCAATTTTATCCGGCCGACCTCCGGCACGATATTTGTTGACGGCATTGACGTGACTAAAGAACCGGAGGCTGTATTATCGCGTATCGGGGCGATTATCGAGACGCCGGAGTTCTATACCTTTATGACCCCGGTTGACAACCTAAGCTACTTCGGCAGGCTGCGCGGCATGAAAGGGGAGAAACTCAACAAGCGGATTAAGTATGTTATAGAACTTGTTAAGCTGGGGGATTGGGCTAATGTAAAAATAGAGAAGTTCTCCCGCGGCATGAAGCAGCGCCTGGCGCTGGCGCAAACGCTATTAAACGACCCGCCTATTCTAATCCTGGACGAACCGGGGTTGGGCCTAGACCCCAGAGGCCTGGTAGAGTTCCGGGAAATAATCACCGACGCGGGCAAGGAAAAAACCGTATTCTTCGCCTCGCACCAGCTAAGCGAGGTAGCTTTAATCTGCGATAAGATAGCGTTAATCAGCGGCGGAAAATTACTCGCTTATGATACCGTTAAGGCGTTAGAGAAAAAATACAAATCGCTCGAGATGGCATATCTTAAGCTGACAGGAGGCGACATTGGGTGACCTTGAGAAACTGGGAATAGTAATACAATATGAATTCCTGAAACATATCCGCCGAAAGAGGCTGTATGTGATACTGGGCATCGCCCTTTTAGTAGAAGCGCTGGTGCTAATTTTAGTACCGACGTTGATGACGGGCGGCTATCCTAAAGACGTTTTAAGCATGGCGGCTTTACTGACCGTCGGGCCGAGCCTGGCGGTACTGGGGGCAGTTTTTTTTGCCGGGGACGCGATTGCCGGAGAGTACGAAAGCAAAACCGGTTTCCTGCTTTTCATCAATCCGGTCAAGCGCCTAATTCTCTGGTCAGGGAAATACCTGGCAGCGTTTATTGCTACGGCGTTACTAGTATTTTTTAGTTATATCATCATCATGATTTCGTTACTGGCCATCTACCATCAGGTTCCCATTGAACTTTTAAAATCGTTCGGGCTGTGTCTTTTATATGCCGGGTCGGTACTATCACTAACGTTTTTGTTTAGCGCTATCTCCAAAGGCTCGATGGGCGCTACCGTAATGACGCTGCTCTTTATCTTTATAATATGCGGTATCCTGGAGGGTGTTCTTTCCGCCACCGGCAAACCAAGTTGGTTTATTCTTTCAGCCGCCGGAGATAGTGTTTCGACAGTTCTCGTCTCGGTGACACAAATGATGCAGGGTTTAGGGGTCGACCCATCGAGAATCGGCCAGATGATGCAGAACTTCAAGCCAGTAGATATCGGTTTGTCTATAGCGGGGATGATGATTTATCTCGTGCCGTGTTTCATCGCCAGTCTCTGGATTAGTCGACGCCGCCAGTTGAGCTAAAATATAACAAAAAACCCGACCGTTTAAAGGTCGGGTTCAAGTGACGAAAAATCAGGAG
>CAIWTG010000063.1 GCA_903915565.1 uncultured Chloroflexota bacterium | reverse complement strand
GTCTGTGTCAACTCGTTCTAAAAAGACGGTTTTCTCATTCTGATCGCGCCACTAATTCCTTGATCTGACTCAAATGAAGAAGTGTTTCTTCCTCTCCCCGTTTTATCAAATCTGGCGCATGATCAAAAGCAGACCAAAACATAGCAGTCATATCCGGATGGAGGGTGACATCGGACTGGCTCAGGGAACTCAGTTGGGCCAAGGCATATTCCATAGATTGAACACTCGACACTATAACATCAAAAATATTCGGTTTTAAAAACCCCTCTTGTTTGTGCTGGATAAGGCTGACGGCTTTCTTAAAAGGCGAACGGCGAGCCGCCTCAAGCAGAGCTCTTTTAGTTATCAATTCCCTTGTGCGCTCAATCTCCTCTGGACTCGGCAAAACATTGACCGCAATGATTTTTCTTGCGCCGGCGTCCACAAGCACATCCGTAGGCAAAGGATTCAATATGCCGCCGTCGATATAGTAATGGTCGGCAATTTTATAAGGCTGAAAAACACCCGGGATAGAAACACTCGCCATGACCGCATCAATAAGCCTCCCACTGTCAAAAACAACCTGCCGCATCGTCAGACAATCACACGCAACAATCTTTAAGGGCCTCTGGATATCATAAAAAGTTTTGTCTTTTAAGTACTTATTTAAAAAAGCACGGATGTAGTTGCCCTGAATCAACCCGTGAAGAGGAAACGTCAAATCATTCCAACCGGCAAACAGGACAAAACCTACGCCCCCTGTCAGCTCAAATAAACTGCGAAAACCGGACGCCATGCCGCGCTTTTTCTCCGGCACCATCTCCGGCAGGAATGCCTGGTAAGGCCCTTGCGCCGTATTAGCCGCGACCTGTAATAAACAATAGACCACAAAAATAGCGGCAAAGCTGCCCGCCAGGGCAAAACCAGGGAGGAGCAAAATAGAGATAATCATGCCCCAGAAGATATAGGGCCGGCGGCGGCCCCACTTAAAGGTAGAGCGGTCGCTAATCGCTCCAGCAATTGGCTGGGCGAACATCGCCAGTAAAAGCCCGCAGAGCGTAATGATGCCGAGGTAGGTATTTTTCTGCGCCTCCGGCACAAAATCCAGCAGGCGCTGCGGTAGGATAATGCTGTGCAGGCTTTGCCAGAGGGCGGTGGTGGCAAAACCCAATATGGTTATTTTAACGTAGTCCCAGCGGCGGAAGTTGGCAACGTTAATGTTTGACATGGCTGTTACTTTTCACAGCATACCAGAGCGGGAGGCGGAGAGGCAAGGATAAACAAGGTGTTACATTGGTTTTATATTTTGATTCAGCCTTTCGATGATGCTCTGCAGGCGTCTGATTCTCGTTTCTTCTTTTTTGGCGTCTAAATAGGCATAAGCATAGGTTTTCCTAACGGAAAGCGGCATTTTTAAATAGTTAGATAAAGCCGGTTCGACGCCGTTTATCGCTTTAATGAGAATTTCTATATGCTCGTCTGTAACTACCGGGGCGATATTGGGGGCATCCCAGATTCCGTTGCGTTTAGCCTCGTCAATGGCTTTCATGCCGCATTCAGTCATCTTACTGGTTTCAATCAGCTTTTTAACGATTCCCTTGTTTCTCTCCGACCACTTGCTGCCTTTACTTCTCCGCGCAAACCTCTTAAGATACCTGGTGTCGTCAACGGTTTTAATCAGCTCGTCAATCCAGCCAAAGCACAGAGCCTCTTCCAGGGCTTCGTCCGGTTTGAGGGTTTTTAGCTTCCCCGCCTTACCGAAGACCAGCCAAACTCGCTGGCTGTTGTCGTGGTTCTTAGCCAGCCACTCTCTGAATGCTTTTCTCTCTGGAAATAAAAGCTGTTCTTCCACGATTTTTCCAGCATACCAGAGCACAGGAAAAGATGCAACCAGATGCAATTTGACAACCTTTTTCCGATATGTAAAGATATATCGTTATGACCAAACCCGTCACCAAAGAAGTCTCCCCACGCAATATCTGGGGGATTCATCCTAATGTCTTTTTCCTTGGCTTAGTCAGCTTACTCACCGATGTCTCCTCGGAGATGATTTTTACCCTTGTTCCACTCTTCGTGGTCGATGTTTTATCCGGATCCGCGGTCGATGTCGGTTTAATCGGCGGCCTTTCGGAAAGTTTTGACGCTATCTTCCGTATCTTCTCCGGTCGTATCAGCGACCGTTTTCGTAAACGTAAATTACTGGCGATTATCGGCTATGGATTTTCAACAGCTGTCAAACCATTTATGCTGCTAACTAGCGCCTGGGGCGGCGTTTTGGGCGTCCGTTTCGGCGACCGCATTGGTAAGGGCATCAGGAGTTCCCCGCGTGACGCCTTAATCGCCGACTCTGTTGACGCCAAGGTTCGTGGTAAGAGCTTTGGATTCCACCGCGCGATGGATACCTCCGGCGCGGTAATTGGATTAGCCGCCGCCGCTATTATTATCTATGCCCTCCAGGGCACTAGCTTTCAACTAACCGGCGATACCTATCGCTGGCTGGTCATTATCGGCATTATACCGGCCGTGCTCGCTGTCATTATATTAATCGGCTTAGTCCAGGAAAAGAAGGCGTCCTCCAGTGGCACCTCTGCCGGTGCGCCAGCAGCGACCAAACAGTCATTTAGCGGCCAATTCAAGCTCTTTCTCCTCATCATGGCTATCTTCACCCTCGGCAACTCATCCGACTTTTTTATCGTCCTGCGGGCGCAAAACCTGCAGGTGAACGTCCTGGAAATTACGGTTATGCTGGTCGTTTTCAACATTACCTACGCCCTGGTGGCTATACCGGCAGGCATTATCTCGGATAAACTGGGGCGCAGACGAGTAATTATCATCGGCTGGACGGTTTATGCCCTGGTTTACCTGGGCTTTGCCCTCGCCACCAGCATCTGGAGCATGTGGGTGCTTTTCGCCGCCTATGGCATCTACTACGGCATTGTGGAAGGGGTCGCCAAAGCCTTTGTCGCCGACCTTGTTCCCGCCGAACGGCGCGGTACAGCTTATGGTTATTACCAGGCGGCGGTCGGGCTAATGCTCCTCCCGGCCAGCGTTATTGCCGGTGTCCTCTGGGATAAAATCAACCCCTCCACTTCGTTCTATTTTGGCGCCGGTTTAGCCTTCGTCGCCATGCTCGGTCTCCTCTTTTTACTCAAAGAAAAACGCCAGGTTCAGGCGTAGCCATATCTCTTGAGTTTCCTTCATACTAAAGCTATAATGGACGTATACTCGGAAAGGAGATACTGCCATGCCGTCATACGCTTATTTCCAGAAGAATTTCATGCCCCTGGAGGAAGCCAAAGTCGGTGTTATGACCCATTTCCTCCATTACGGCACGGGTATCTTCGAAGGCATCCGGGCTAACTGGAACGCTAAAAAGAAACAGGCTTTCATCTTCCGTCTCCAGGAACACATTGAACGACTGGCCAACGGCTGTAAAGTCCTGAATATCAAACTCCCGCTGACCGTGGACCAAATCTGCCAGAAAGCCGTAGAATTGATCGCCATGTGTGGCTTTGAGGAAGACGTCTATCTCCGCCCGCTGGCGTACACCAGTTCGGCTAACTTAGGGGTCAGACTGCATAACATAGACCACGACTTTTTGATGTTCGCTTTCCCCTGGGGACCTTATCTGGATAAAGATAAAGTGCACTGCGGTGTTTCTTCCTGGCACCGCCCGGAGGACAACGTTAATCCGCCGCAGGTAAAATCCACCGGTATCTATATTAACAACGCCCTGGCCAAGACCGAAGCCATTAATAACGGTTACGACGAAGCTATTTGTCTTTCCCCCGCCGGCCATGTCTCCGAGGGCAGTGGCGAGAACATCTTCCTCGTGGCCAAAGGCAAACTATTAACGCCGGCGCCTTATAACAACATTTTAATCGGGATAACCCGCAACTCCGTGATGGAGTTGGCTAAAAATGAACTCGGTGTAGAAACCGTTGAACGCTCTATCTCCCGCGCTGAACTCTACTTCGCCGATGAATGTTTCCTCACCGGCACCGCCGCTCATGTGACGCCGGTTTCGGAAATAGACCACCGCAAGGTTGGTAATGGGGAAATTGGGCCGATTACGGCCAAACTGCAGGAGATTTACGCTAAGGTTATCCGCGGCGACCACCCCAAGTACATGCAGTGGTGCACGCCTGTCACTAAAAAGTAGAGTCCGACTTAGTCCATCTGCCGCAGTACGGCGATGACCTTGCCTTGAATTTCAACATTATCCAGGCTGGTGTAAAACGGCTGCATCTGGCTGTTGGCCGGCTGCAGGCGGATTCTATCGGTTTCTACATATACCTTTTTCAGGGTAACTTCTTTTTCTGCTTTGAGCCACACCGCCGCCATTTGCCCGTTCTCTATGGAGCTAACGTGCTGCATCAGGACGATATCGCCGTCGTTTATCAGGGCGTCAATCATGGACATGCCTTTGACCCGCAGCGCGTAGACGTCTTCTTTGCCCTTCGTGAATTCCGGAGATACCCCCATCGTGTCCGATACTGCGGCGACGTCCCATGTGTCCGGCGTTGGCACCGGAATGGGTACGCCGGCGGCAATCATACCGATAACCGGTACGGCTACCAGCCTTTCTGTCGTGGAGGATTTGTTGAGGAGCTGAATGCCGCGTGAAACATCGGCATGGCGGTTAATCATACCGCGGTCTTCTAAAATATTAAGGTTATAGTCCACCACCGACGTTGAGCTGATATCGCAGCCTCTTTGAATATCGCGGATGGAAGGCGGATAGCCCTTCTCACCGAGGAAGCGGTCGATATATTTCATTATCCGGCGCTGTTTATCTGATAGTTTTTTCACAAACTCTCCCGGAGTCAGTCGGACATAGCGAACACCTGTTCTAACTATATAGGAAAATTTATCCCATGTCAATAGGCAAAATAGGAATTTGAAAGTTGGATGGTTCGGCGGTTATTTATCTTCTATAGCGTCGCAGGCGTCAACGGGCTTTCCCGCCCCCATCGTCTCCAGCGCCAGTTTATCCATTTCCAGCTGGACGGGTATGGGATATTCTCCGGTGAAGCAGGCCAGGCAGAAGTTCTCCCGCGGCAGGTCTACGGCTTTAATCAAGCCGTCAATGCTTAAGTAACCCAGCGAATCCGCCCCGATGTATTCGCGTATTTGCTCGATGCTTTTCTGCGCGGCAATAAGTTCCGCTCGCGTTGCCATATCCACCCCGAAGAAACAGGGAAACTTAATAGGCGGGGCACAGATGCGCATATGGACTTCTTTAGCGCCGGCTTTACGCAGCATCCTTATCACGCTGGGGGTGGTGGTGCCGCGGACAATGCTGTCGTCTACGACGACGCATCTTTCGCCTTCCAGTACCTGGGGCAGAGGGTTGAACTTTAGCTTAACGCCGAGGTCGCGCATACGCTGTTCCGGCTCGATAAATGTGCGGCCGACGTAGCGGTTCTTAATCAGGCCATCAACTACCGGTATGCCGGACTCGCGGGCGTAGCCTGTGGCGGCGGCGGTAGCGGAATCCGGAACGCCCATGACGATATCGGCGTCAACGGGATATTCACGCGCCAGCCCGGCGCCCATGGCCTGGCGGGCGGGGTAAAGCAATTTGCCATTGATAACGCTATCAGGTCGCGCGAAGTAGATATACTCAAAAATGCAGAGTCCCCGCTCTTTTGAATCGCCGGGGTAGCTCTGGAGGCCGTTTTCATTAATTCTTACAATTTCATCCGGCTGGATTTCCCGCACAAATTCCGCGCCGATGTGGTCCAGCCCGCAGGTTTCCGACGCTATCGCCAGGCCCCCGTCCACTTTACCTATACACAGGGGGCGCACACCCAGCGGGTCGCGCGCGGCGTAAAGCGCATTAGGCGTCAGGATAACCAGCGAATACGCTCCCTTAATCCGGTGCATGGCGTGCCGGATTTTCTCCACCATGTCTTTGCCGGGCGCCGACAATATGGTGTTGGCGATGACCTCACTGTCGGCGGAACCGTGGAAGACGTAGCCCTGGTCGGCGAGTTCTTTATAAAGAAAAGTGGCGTTGATGATGTTGCCGTTATGGGCGATAGCCAGCGTGTTGTCCTCGTTGCTGACGACGAGAGGCTGTGCGTTGGCTATATTGCTGGAGCCGGAGGTTGAATAGCGGTTGTGGCCGATAGCCATGTGGCCGATGAGGGGCTTTAGGTTTTCTTCGGTGAAGACGTTGGCGACGCGCCCCATCCCCGTATAGACCCGGATTCTTTGGCCGTCGGCGGTGGCGATGCCCGCGCTTTCCTGTCCGCGGTGCTGTAAGGCGAAGAGTCCAAAAAAGGTTAGACGGGCTACATCTTCCTGGGGAGAATAGACGCCAAAAATGCCGCAAGACTCGTGCAAGATTTTTACGCCCGCCTTTTAGATAATCTTGACTTTGTCCCTAATTTCATTATAGACCAAAGCTGGCGGGGAGGTCAATTTTGGGTTTAGTTCCTTGACTGCGTTTCTAATCTAAAGTAAAATATACTTTGTATTCTACCTAACGCGCCGAGGTAGCTCAGCTGGTAGAGCACTTGACTGAAAATCAAGGTGTCCCCAGTTCAACTCTGGGCCTCGGCACCACACCAATAAAGCGGGCGGAAGTAGTTCAGTGGTAGAATGCCTCCTTGCCAAGGAGGAAGTCGCGGGTTCGAATCCCGTCTTCCGCTCCATTCTCTCCCCCACCGTCATTCCCGACCTGATCGAGAATCCATTATTAGTTTCAGTAAATCACTGCCTTCCAAACATGGATTCCAGCCGGAGTTTATACTGAGCGAAGCGAATGTGCTGGAATGACGAGGAGCTTTACTCAAAGAATTCCGCGGTCTGTTTCTTTTCTTTGGGTTCGGGGTTTTCCGCCGGATACCCGCAAATAACCGCCGCCACAATATTCATATTATCCGTAATGTGCAGCATGTTCAGCAGGTTCTTATCCCGCTCGATTAGCTTCGCCATCCCGATAAAACACGACCCCAGCTTTATTGACGTCGCGTAAAGCATGATGTTCTGCACGGCCAGGCCGGCGTCGGCGGAAGCCCAGTAATTGTCCTTGGGGGCGGCGATAATAATCACCAGCGGCGCCCCGTGAAAAAAGTCCAGCTTAACGCCGGGCGGACCCTTGAGCGGCATGCCTTCTTTTTGTATGGTGTCGGAAAGCCCGTCCGAGAGCTGGGTGATGAATGCTTTGTTAGTAATGACCTTGTACTCCAACTCCTGCAGGTCGCGGGCGGTGGGGGCATACCTGGCGGCTTCAAGGATGTTTTCGACGACGTTTTTCGGGAGCGGTTTTTCCTGGTAGACACGGATACTCTTGCGTGCTTTTATGATTCCCATTAGTTCAGACATTTTTCCACCTCTATATCTATATTACCCCACCCACTTTTCCACTTCCACCAGGCAGGAGTTAGGCGCCATGCCGGAGGCGTTTTTAGATAGCATCCGCGAAGGCGTCAATATATTTACACAGCCGCCCTTATCAATGCTGTTGGGGTTGCCCGGCTCCAGCGGGTCGTATTTAGCCGAGCCGTAGTAAGAATGCGCCACGCCAGTCCTGATTCGCTCCGTTACCTGGGCGATGCACAGCACCCCACCGCGGTCGTTAAAAATCCTGACGATATCCCCCTCTTTGATGCCCCTCTTGGCGGCGTCGGCGGGGTTAAGACGCACCGGATGCCAGTAATAGCCGTCCTTCAGGACTCTATGACCCGGGATTTCACCCAGCCAGCTGGAATTTGCATCGTGATGCGTGTGGAAAGTATATCTGGGGTGTGGCGTAATCAGCTGGAGGGGATATTTTTTCACTGCCGCCGAGTTATACCCCTCCCACGACGGGATATAGCGGGGCAGCGGCGGTCTTTCCTTATCATCCGGCATGTGCTGTTTTAAACTCTGCGAAACAAACTCCACCTTGCCGCTATAGGTGCCCAGCTCTTTGGCTTTTTCCGTTTTGCGCTTGGGATTAAAGTGGTCGGGCGTATCGCAGTCGCGTCCCTCGTAAAACCAGCGCAGACCGGGCGTGGCTTTATAATGGGACGGGAAGGGAACTACAAAGTATCCCTTTTTCTTAAAATCGGCGAAGGAGATATACTTCGGCAGGTCGGAAACGTTAAAGACTTTTTCCACCCAGTCCTCTTCCTTATTGCCCTCGGTAAAGTCCTCTTTAATACCGAGGCGGTCGGCCAGGTCGGCAAATATCTGGTAGTCCGATTTCGATTCAAATAAAGGCTCGATGCACTTATGCTGGTAGACGACGACGCGATGGTTGCAGGCGTTAGAGCCGTGGTGCGTATAGCCGCCGGTATTCGCCCACTCGCCAATGTCCGTCCGCTCGAAGTTAGTGCAGGCCGGCAGGATGATATCGGCAAATTTTGTTTCCGTGCACCACCAGCAGTCCTGGTTGACGACGAATTCCAGTTTGGGGCTCTGGTACATTTTAATATAGCGGCTGGACTCGGTCATCGTGCCGAGGTAAGAGCCGCCATAGCGGTAGAACATCTTGACTTCAGAACAACCGGGGGCGGGGTAAGTAAAGGGGATGAATTGCTGCTCCAGCGATTGCCCGCTAAAGGTCTCGCCCGTCCACTTGATGGGAGGATTTAAAATAGCCTCCGGCATCAGCAGACGATAAACACGCTGCTGGACGGAATTGACGGCCTGTTTCTTAGAAAACCTGTTGAGGAAATTCATCCCGTAAGTAGCGTAGCCGGGGAACTCAAAATCGGCGTTAAACGGCGACCCCATGGTTGTGCCCCAGATATTAACGCCCGGCTTGCCCAGTCCCTGCATCGCCTGCAGGAGCACCATTAAGCGCGTCCATTCTGTGCCGTAAGCCTGCCGGCAGATGCCTGATTCGCCGCCGCGGGAACCGCCCGCCAGCATCGTGCGGCTTTTAGCCCACTCCCGCGCCAGACTCTTAATAACGTAAACCGGGACGTCGCATATTTCCGCCGCCCGTTCCGGCGTGCATTTGTCATTCAGAATATGTTGTTTAAATTCCTCGAAACCCACGCTGTGCGTGGCAACGTAGTCTTTATCATAACTGCCCTCGGTCAGCCAGATATAGGCGATGGCTTCTGCCAGCGCAGCGTCCGTGCCGGGGCGGGGAGCAATCCATTTATCTCCCATTATCGTTGCGGTGTAGTTGCAGAACGGGTCGATGAAAATCTGCTTCTTGCCCAATTCGCGCAGCCAAAGGCGCCACTGCGCGCTCTCCTGCCCGCCATAGATTCCCCGCGTGGTATCTGGGTCGCTGCCCCAGTGGATAATCAGGTCGGTGTTCTTTAACGCGTCCTCCAGCAGGTCGTACTGCTCCGGCATGCCGAGTCGCCAGTAAAAGCCATAGGTGTGCGTCGCGCCCCAATGCCACCCCTCCCAACTGTCCGGATTATCCATGACGTCCGTGAAGCCGATGAGGTTGAAAAAACGCGCCCAGGTCGAAGTTCGGTAGCCTACATTCCCCCAGTTATGATGGGACGAGGCACGGGACATTATCGCCTCCGGGCCGTAAGCGGTGCGGATTCGCTTCATCTCGCTAGAAACGATGCCTAAAGCTTCGTCCCAGCTGATGCGTCTATATCCGGATTTGCCGCGGTTTTGTGGGTTGCGCTTGCCGTTGGGGTCGAAGTCTTCCCGGATAAGTGGATATTTCAAACGTAAATCGGAATAAATACGGGCTTTTTCGACGGCGGTATACGGTGAAATACAGGCTTTGCGCAGCGGCGAGAACTTTTTCTTCCCCGCCTTAATCACCCAGGAGGCGGCGTCGCTGTCGTTTAAAACCAGCGGGCGCACGCGAACGATTTTCCCCTCCCGGACGTACACCATCACCGGTCCGCCATTGGTAAGATTGGTTAAGATTTTTTCCAAGATGATTGCCTTTCTAGTAAAATGGTAGCATTATGTCAAGTCTAATGCAATAGAGACGGGGGGAACTGGCGCGTGTGGCATTTCTCCCCTATTGAAAGTATAATAAAAAAACACACCTATTGGCAACCGGGAGAGGCATAGATGAGCGAAAAACGACTGCTCTGCTGGAACGTTAACGGTATCCGGGCAATCAAGAATAAGGGCTTTTTGGATTGGTTTAAAAAGGAGTCGCCGGATATCCTTTGCCTGCAGGAAACCAAAGCCTGCCCCGACCAGCTGGACGCCGACCTTAAAGAAATACCGGGCTATAGCGTTTACTGGAACTACCCTGAGAAAAAAGGCTATGCCGGTGTGGCGGTCTATACCCGCGATAAACCGTCGGATGTCAGGTACAACATCGGCGATACCAAACTGGATACCGAAGGCAGAATCATCGTCGTTGAGTACCCGGCTTTTACCCTCTTTAACGTCTACTTCCCCAACGGCGGCGCCGGCAATAAACGTGTCCCCTATAAAATGGATTTCTACGATGTTTTTCTGAAATATACGGATTCGCTGGTTAAGTCAGGCCAAAAACTCATCATCTGCGGGGACGTCAATACCGCCCATAAAGAAATCGACCTTGCCCGCCCTAAAGAAAACGTTAACAATACCGGCTTTTTACCGGTAGAGCGCGCCTGGATGGATAAACTGGTTTCCCACGGTTACGTAGATACCTTCCGGCATTTCCACAAAGAGCCGGCGCAATACACCTACTGGGACATGAAGACCGGCGCTCGCGCCAGGAACGTGGGTTGGCGCATTGATTACTTTTTTGTTAGTGCCAACCTGCTGCCGCAAGTGACCAGTTCCTTTATACTGCCGGACGTTATGGGGTCGGACCACTGCCCTATCGGGATGACGCTTAAGGTTTAACCGCCATCATCGCTCTAAGTCCACATAGCGTAATTCTTTGAGGACGTCTAGAAAATCTTCAAAGGGGGACCAATTAAGGTCTTCCTTCTCACAGCGTTTGAGCAGGTCAAGGGTAGCGCAAATATACTTGGCTTTGCGTGCGGAAAAAATGTCCGAGTTGCCGTCGCCGACGTAAAAAACCTGATAGCCCTCTTTTACCAGCATGTCGGTGTAGGCTTCTTTAAAGCCGCTATCCACCTCTTTGCCGTCCGGTCCGATATAGCGTACCTTCATGCCATCGGGTGAAAAGCGATTCTCCGCGGCATGTATCTCTATCCCGCTAATGCCCTTTTTCTTGAGGATAGCCTCGATATAAAACACCAGCCCATTGCTGACGATAATGACTTTGATGTCTTTTCTTTTACAGTAGTCGAAGAATTCCCATAAACCGCGACGGGTTTTAACACGGGGACTATTGAGAACGAAGTCGGTCATCGTCTTTTCGTCCGCCTTGACCATGCCAAAAACTTTTTTATTGAAAACGGCCACCGATATTTTACCGTTACTATATTGCTCTAGATAAGGACGCCAACTATCGCCGACGAATTTATCCAGCAACAGGAAGCTGACGTCTTCTTCGGTTACCGTGCCATCAAAGTCCAGTTGAACGGCGAGTTTCATTTTGAAATAGAACTCCTCTTAGAAAATACACCCTGTGAACACAATACAACGGATCATTTATTATCGATCAATTTACTAGCAATAGAATCTAATAGTCCCAAATTTGGAAACCTTCTATACGCAGTTAATGCGTCATTAATATGGATATACTCGAAGCCTTTATCCTTTTTGTCATAAATTGGACTTGCCATTCTTAGTGTATCTTCTTCGTCTTGGTTAAGTATTTTTTCAGACGATTCTAAAGCATCATATGCTTTCGCCAAGTTATGACCATAGATGTACTTTGCGTCTTTCTGTGTTATTTTTTTTAAAAGTCTTGCCTTTATCTCAAGCTCAATTGCACGGCAAAGTAGAAAGTAAGGTACTGGAGAGAAACTATCGGGAGAAGGAGGTTTAAAATCCTTCCGGCATTTCAGATAATGGGTCGCCCATAGGTGAAACCCAATAGGTGCAATATTCATATGTACAGGATCTACTTTAATTACAACGTCCATTAATTACTCCAAATAACACTCTTAAACGTGTAGCTCAATTATATCCCCGTCCTGAAGCACGTGGTCGCGCTTTGCCATCATCCCGTCGAATTTACCGGAGCCCCAAACGCGGGCGTACTTCATCCGCTGCGCGAAGCTTTTATGGATTGATGTGGCCGCCATCTCCAGCGTACTGTCTTTATTGAGAACGATGGGGTCGGTCATGTCCGGCTTGCCGCCGGGTTCTTTAGTATAAACGCGGATTAAATCGAGCATCTGGAAAATCTGTTTCTTCAGCTCGTCCAGATTCCCCGTAGCGTTAGTTGCGATGGTCGTCAGTGTTCCCCCGTACATTTCTTTTATATCTTGGTAATTATGACCGTCCGGGTCGAGGTCGGCTTTGTTACCCACCAGGAGGACTTTCTTATAACTAATCGGTGATTCTTCGTCGTTTTCCGTCTCCGGCGCCTTGCCGAACCCGATATTCTTTTCTTTCAATAAATTAATTAATGCATCCGCCTGTGTCAGAGCGTCCACGCTTAAGTCCACGACGATTAATAGCGCGTCCGCCCTCCTGATGATATTAAGGAGCCACCACTCCGGCGGCTGTTCGCCAAAAGGCGGCGTGTCAACCAGCTGAATCTGGACGTTTTCGAAATTCATCATGCCGGGCGTAGCGTTTTGGGTGGTGTAGGGATAAGCGGCGACGGTCGGCTTGGCGTTGGTGATTGCCGAGACTATTTGCGACTTGCCGCTGTTGGGCGGGCCGATGACGGCTACCTGGGCGGCGCCGGCTTTTTCAATCTTCATGCTGGTATGGGCGGTGGCTGCCTTTTTGTCCGCGGAGTTGGAAAGATTGGCGATTTTCGTGCGCAGTTCCGCGCGCAGGTGGTCGGTGCCCTTGTGCTTGGGCATGACCGCCAGCATTTCTTCCAGCCAGGCGATTTTCTCCTGGGTGGTTTTAGCGGCGCGGAAATTCTTTTCCGCCGAATGGTATTGCGGCGTCAGGTTAGCCGGCATGACTAGAGGTACTCCTTAATCTTTTTCGCCTGCGTGGACGATACGCCTGCCGCCGCTACCAGCTCGTCAATCGAAGCCTCTCTAATACGTTGGACGGAGCCGAACTGGCGCAGGAGGGCGCTCTTGCGCCTTGGGCCGACGCCCGGAATGCCGTCCATGGCGGAGGCAAACGATTTTTTACGATGCAGGCTGGAAAAATAGCTGATGGCAAAGCGGTGAGCTTCGTCCCTGATTTGCTGGAGCAAGTGCAGCCCCGCGGATGACTTTGGCAAAACGATGGGTTTAGGCCTCTTAGGTAGAAAAATCTCTTCGTTTTCTTTGGCTAAACTAGCTAGAGGTACGGTTACCTTCAACTCATCAAAAACTTCTCGTACAGCATTAAGCTGCCCCTTCCCCCCATCAATCAACACAAGGTCGGGCTGGATGCTCCACGTATCGCCGGCCTCTTCGCCGCGTTTAAAGCGCCGTCGCAGCACCTCCTGCAACATAGCATAGTCGTTAGCGCCTTCAACCGTCTTAATTCTAAAGCGCCGGTAATGGGCTGTTTTCGGTTTGCCTTTCTCAAAGACCACCATGCTCCCCACCGCCGATGTCCCCTGTATATTTGATATATCATAGGCTTCCATGCGGTTGGGTGGGGCTGGCAGCTTTAGCTCCGTTTCCAATTCATTCAAAGCCGCGTCCACCGATTTTCCGGAAGTTATTTCCTTAATTTTAATTTGTTCTAGTCCCTGGCGCGCATTTTCTGCCGCGGTGTCGATAAGCTGTTTCTTCACGCCTTTACGCGGCGACTCAATCTCTACTGCCCCTCCCATTTTTCCCTTCAGCCATTCACGGAGGACTTCTTTATCCTCCACCGGGTATTGAATGAGCAAAAGGGGTGGTATCTGCGTCGAGGATGAATAATATTGCGGGATAAAACCGGTCATGATTTTCGACGGCTCTTCATGCCGCGCGCCCTGCATTAAAAAGCCCTCGCGCCCCGTCAGTTTGTTCTCCCTGATAAAGAGCACCTGGACGTAAGCCTGGTCGCCCTCCTGGACAAAGGCAATGACGTCTTCATCGCCGCGGATAACGGCCGCGATTTTCTCCCCCTCGATAACCTGGTGCATGGATTGTATCTGGTCGCGGATGCGGGCGGCGTTTTCATAGTCCGTCGCCTCCGATGCGTGGTTCATCTTTTCCTGCAGTTCTTTAATGACGTTATCCCGTTTCCCCTCGAGGAAAAGCGTGACCTCTTTAATCACCTGGGCGTAATCCTCCGGCTGAACGTTGCCGGTGCACGGCGCCAGGCAATGCCCTAGATGATATTCCAGGCACGGCCGTGTTGGTTTATTGAGGTCTTGCGAGCAAAAGCGCATGGGAAACAAGCGTTTAATAATGCGCAGAGTTTGTTTAACCGACCCCCCGTTGGAAAACGGCCCGAAGTAGCGTCCGCCGTCCTGCTCGAAGCGGCGGGTGACGTATATCCGCGGCCATTTTTCGTTGACGTCAATTTTCAGGTAAGGGAAGCTTTTATCGTCCTTGAGCATGATGTTGTAATGAGGACGGTACTGTTTGATAAAATTGAGCTCCATGATGAGCGCTTCCTGCTCGGAGCTGGCTATAAAAAAGTCTATATCGTTGATATGCTCGACCAGGCTTTGCGTCTTGGGCGTCAACTTTTCCGGCAATTGGAAGTATGACCGCACGCGGTTATGCAGGTCTTTAGCTTTGCCCACATAAATGACCTTTTTGTTAACGTCGCGGTAGATATAGACGCCGGGGCGGTGGGGTAAACGCTTTAGCTGCTCGGCGATAGTGAGGCTCTTGGCTTCCGCTATTTTGTTCATTTCTAAGCCTATTCTAACATAGGCTGGTTGACCAGCAAAGAGAGTTATAGCAAGTGTTCCAGTAATATCTTTATTCCTATAGCGATGAGTATCGCCCCACCCAATATCTCCGCCCATTTCCCTAATAGCGTCCCCACCCTCCGGCCGATTAGCTGTCCGGCAGCCGTGATAACCAACGCCGTCACCCCGATGGTCACCGCCGCCATGACGATATTTACTTCCAGGAAGGCAAAACTTAAGCCTACCGCCAGCGCGTCAATACTGGTCGCGATGGATAAAGCTAAAAGCGTCGGCCAACTGTGATAGTTCCTGGCTTTTTTATCATCCTTTTCATGGAACGATTCCCATATCATTCTCCCGCCGATAAATACCAGCAAGCCGAAAGCCAGCCAGTGGTCGTAAGCCGAGATATAATCGATAACTGCGCTGCCTGCCAGCCACCCTAGCACCGTCATCAAAGTCTGGAAAATTCCAAAGGCTAACGGAAGTCGCAAAAAGTTGGGAAACGTAACGTGCTTGACGGCAATACCGGCGCTTAAAGCCACGGCAAAGCAATCGGCGGATAAACCGATGGCTATAATGAGAATAGAAAGAAAGCTGGTCGCGGGCATTGATTAATTATGGCATATACAGGGCAGCTTAAGTCAACTTAATTAAGCCCTGTTTAATGGCGACCACCACCGCCTCGGTGCGGGCGTTGGCGTTGAGCTTGCGCAGGATAGACGTCACGTGGTTTTTAATCGTCTGCTCGCTGATGCCCAGCTCCGCCGCAATTTGTTTATTCAAATAGCCCTGAGCAATATATTCCAGTATTTCAATTTCCCGCGGCGTGAGGGGGGATATAAAAGGTCCGGTCTCTGTCTTAGATGTAAGCTCCTGGAACTGTTGTAATACATGTTCGGCTACCTTAGGCCGGTTGGTCAGGGCTTCATTGATGGGGTGTTCTCCCCTGGCGACGCGCCGGATGGTGTCAATCAGTTGTGCCCCGGTGACTTCTTTATTAAGATATGCCACCGCCTGCGCCTTAATCGCCAGGAACAATTGGTTGTCGTCCGGATTGGACGTGAGTATTATCACGCCGATATTCGGCGAGTGCTGCCTTATTTTACGGGCTAAATCCAGGCCGTTATCCAGTTGCCCGTCGATGTCCAGCAGGGCGACATCCGGCGGCAGGTTATCAATCGCCTTAAGCACATCGTTGTTAACGCCAATCGTACCTAAAACAACAATATCGTCGGCTCCCTCGAAGGCATGTTCCAAAGCCTGCAGGAACAAAGACTGCTGACTGATGACAAATATCTGTATTTTGTTAGCGTTATTCATGTTTATACCACTATTCGGCAGGCTTGGCATGGCCTGGACCGCTTTCCTTTTTTGTTTTTTTATTACTGTTATTATCCTTCGTTTCAAAGATAGAAGCAAAAAGCGTCACTAGATGCGGGTCATAATAAGTGCCGGCGCGCTTCTTGATTTCTCTGATGGCGTTTTCATGCGTTATCGTCTCGGAATACGACCTGTCCGACGTCATCACGGCGAATTCGTTAGCAATCGCCACGATACGGGATATTATAGGAATCTTATCGCCTTTTAGTCCATCGGGATAACCGGAGCCGTCGTATTTTTCGTGATGATGTAATATGACTTCGGCGCAGTAAGCCAGCTGGGGAATCTGCTTAACGATATTTGCTCCCAAGCCGGGGTGAGTTTTCACAGTTTCCCACTCTTCGTCGGTTAGTTCTCCGGTTTTATTAAGTATTTCGCTGCTAATGGACATTTTGCCGATGTCATGGAGCATCGCCGAGGTTTCAACCTTTAAAGTATCGTCCTTGTCCATTTCCAGTACTTTAGCCAGCGCTAGGGCATAATTGGTGACCTTCTTGGAGTGCTTGGTCGTGTAATAGCTCCTCGAATCCACCATCTCCGAGAAGGCATTAACAATACCGGAAAGCTTGCCGTCCACTTCGCCGTGTGCCGCAGCGTCGGTAAGCGATAACCCTGATAGAGGACCGGAAGCGCATAAGGTCTGGTTGCGGCCGTTGCGCTTAGCCCGGTAAAGGGTAACATCTGCCGAGGCGATGATGTCGGTCTGGGAAATGCCGTCGTCTGGCCAGCAAGCCACACCAATGCTCGCCGTGACTTCCATCTTGCTGGTGTCAACCCCTTCGCCGATTCTCTTGTGTACCCTTTCCAGCACCATTAAGGCGTCATCAATTGTTGTCTGCGGCAAAAGGATAGCGAATTCATCTCCGCCGTAGCGGAAAGCAAAATCAGAGGTCCTTAGAGCAGCTTTGATATTACCGCCCACGGTTTTTAATAGACTATCCCCGGCGAGATGGCCATAAGTATCGTTATAGGATTTCAAACCGTCCATATCGAGAATGGCTAAAGAAAAGACCCCGCCATAACGCCCGTGCCGGCTGATTTCACTGTCAATCATCTCATCCAGCGAACGGCGGTTAAACAGCCCGGTCAGCTCGTCAATGCGGGCTTTCTTTTCCGCCCGGGCATACAGCTGGGAGTTTTCCAGCGGCATAGCAATCTGCGAGGCAAGCTGCTCCAGAAGCCGAATGTGACGCGGACTGAACGCGTGCGGCGTTTTGCTTACTAAAATAAAACTGCCGATAACTTTGCCTTTGGCAATCAATGGCAGGTAAGTGGTCGAACGCATACCATGTTCAAAAAAGAAATCGCTGGTGGTAAAATATCTTTCCTGGGCAAGGTCATGTTCGACAAAAGGCCTCTTCTGGGAGACGACCCAGGCTGTGCCGGTTCTTTCCATGGGTACCCTATCTCCTATCTGATAAGCTGAAAGCTCCGGCGTGGACAATGCTATACAAACGAATTCGTTTTCGTCGATTAGAACGATAGAAGCCCAGCTGACATCGACGACCTTCTTTAGTTCTTCGACAAAGTTGCCAAAAATTTCCTGGATATCCAGGCTGGATGCCAGAATCACGCTGGAGTTATTGATTACGGATAATTCTTCTTCACGCTCTCTAAGCTGCTCGCGGAGATATTCTTTTTCCAGACTCACTGCCACCCGGCCGGTCACGTTCTCAATAATACTTAAGTCCTCCAAAGAGTAACGTCCGGAGCGCTTTTCTCCTAGTATTAAGATGGCGATAAGACGGTCGCGGCTAATCAGCGGTACAAACATCGAGATGTTTTTCGAATCAATTTCTTCTCTCTCCTGCGGCCAGAGGTTTAAGAACGCCGGCAGGACGGCCAGGTTTTCTTTAGTCAGGTATTTCTTTTCTTTCTCCAAATACTTAACAATCGGATTGTTAGCCCTGATTCTGAAAAAACAAAATTGGTTGGTTTCATCTTTCGGTTCGTAAAATCTGGTAACCAGGTCACCGCTTTCTATCTCAGGGAAGAGTAAACATACTTGTTTAAGATTAAGGGCGTTTGCCAGTAATGATAATAATTCGCCCCCTTGATCCTGCAGGTTAAAAACATTGTGTATGCTGTCGGTAAACTCACTAAGTTTTTTTTGAAGTCGATAGCTCGAACCCTGAAAGGCGCGAGTCAAAATATTGAAGATACGACCGCGCAAGAAAAAGGTAATCCCGACGAATAACAGTGTTATTGTGGTCGCGGTAATTATGGTGTATATATCCATCGGGAAATTGAAGATTTTCTGGACGGCAAAAAATAGCAGTGCATATATCGTCATCGAGCCTACACCCATGATAATCCAGGCCGTACTTCGCCGGATAACAAGCCGGATATCAACCAGTTTATGCCGGATAACCGCGTAGGTTAAAACGAAAGCGTTAATCAGGCTGCCGTAGTGGGGGATAGGGAAAACATCGCCCATAGGTAAAAAACCAGCCAGCGTAAAAACCGTCAAAACACCAATTGATAAAATCAGAGTATTAATTTGATTGTATAAAATTGGATTATTCTGGTTCTTAAGCATTCTTACAAAGACAAAGAGATTTCTAGCTACAATAACCAGCAATGGTACAACAACGATAATAATCCCTTTACCGTAACTAACAGCAGTAGTACCACCAACTTCCGTAACGCTTTCTGGTAGCCATCCGAGAACAATACACGCGACTACTGCTGCAAAGGAGGCGTATGCAAATGGTAACCAACGCCCCACACCTTTAGGGAAAAACGATGAAGTAAATACATGAAATTGGACAGCCATTAAAAAGAACGAAGCAATAGTTAATTGGAAAAATAAGAACCTGTTCTCAGGGTAAAAATCAGCACGAAGAAATACATCGATCATGCTCCAGATTATTGCCGCGACAATAAAAAGAGCGAAATAAGTATAACGCTTTTGCCACGGACGGCTGGCTGCCGTCGTAATTAGCAGCGGAATATACGCAATAACCGCAACTAATGGTGCAATCGCATAAGCGTTCATATAAGCGCATTATATCCCATACGTACTACCTGTCAAGGGGTAACTAAAGTCAGCAAACCAACGTCAGGGAACTAAAGTACTATGTCTTTGTAACTATTTTATTGGTATCTGGTATGTCCTTGGCTTTTTTCTTGGCTTTAGTCACAACAATGGTTTCTTCATCTTCGCCAAGTAAAAGCGATAGGACTCTTTCCGATGGATTTATATGCGGCGGCTTAAGGTGTGCCAGGTCAGCTCCCTGGGCCTGCCTTTGGCGCGTGTAGTTATCAAAAGCACCTTTGGGGAGATAAGATACATTTACCTTAAATTTTATCACCCTTGCATATTCATCGGGGATAAGTGTTTTCGTTTGTTCATCTATTCTTGTAAGCTCACGGTAAATCGTTTCCGATAATTCATATTCGTTAAACACTTTGCCGTTCTTTGGTTCAATAAGGACACGCAATTCTGTTTCACCAAGATTTTTAAATGCAATCCAGTCATTGTATGGCACGCCCGATTTTTCTATAGCCTGCCAAATAGCTTTTTCATTCAATCTGATAAAAGCAAAGTTAATTACATCATCCACGCGGCGTTCGAAAGCCATCTGAGGAATATCAATGCCAAGCTTTTCATTACGGAGCGAGGTGATTTTTATCATGTCGCCTATCCTGTACCTCATGAGAGGGCTGCCGTGTAGGCCAGTAACAACAATTTCATAATTTTTACCCGGCTCTACTTCATCGAGCAATACGGTTTTCATACTATAACTGCGGTCTAATTCCCACTTCAGTAATTCGTCTTCTGGGATAAATTCAAAGAAGTTAAGGTTGGGGATAAAGGTCAAGTCTTCATAATCCCAGGCCTGGGTGGCTAAAACACCGCCTTCGGTGCTGGTATATAAATCCAGTTGTTTTCTGCCCCAAAGTTCCTTGATTTTCTCTTTGTAAATGCCGCTATCTACGCCGCTGCCAAGCATGCCTTTTATGGCCCACAGGTCTTTAGGGAGTATTGGCCTATGGGCAATTCGACTTTTTATTAAAGCCCTTAGTAACCGATATAGCGCTTTCGGTCGTCCTAAATACTGGAAGATATCAACTTTATTTGAAGAATCGCGTAATTTTTCTCCTACTCTCACTAACACGAGTGAAAGG